>DATDGA010000412.1:0-5628 GCA_036522335.1 Burkholderiales bacterium | reverse complement strand
GACCACCAGTCCACCCTCCGCGACGAAGCGCCGCGCCACTTCCTTGCCCATGCCGGAATTACCGCCGGTGACGATCGCCACCTTGTCCTTCAGTTCGAGATCCATCGGGCTCCCGCTCAGCGCGCATCCTACACGCGCTTTCCCGACAAGTTAAGTCGGGGAAACCTTACAAGATGGCCCAGGCGCTCTACTTCGCGCGCTTGTAGAGATTCGACGCCGAGCCGCGGCCTCCGGCCACGTTCGGATTGGTGTTCACGAACTCCTCGGCGGTGAGCTTGTCGATCGTGCGCGTCTGCGCCTCGCCCTCCCAGTTGGGGAACGAGCTGGACACGATCTTGTACGTGACCGTCTTCTTCTCCTCGTCCACGGTGTAAGTGCCGAACACCGAGAGACTGCCGCGCATGATCGCCTCGTACTCCTCGGGCGTCCCGGTCAGGCGGTTGTTCGACGCGATCCTCGGCACATCCCCCACGTGCACCTGCGCGAAACGGCCGTTGGAAGTGAAAATCAGAATCCCCCTCGGCGACTGGCCGAACGGATAGGAAATCTTCCCGTCTGGCGCCTTAACCTCGGCGACCACGAAATCCCAGGTGCCGACGATCTGGTTACCGAGACTCTGCGCGGCGGCGGAGTTCGTCAGCGCGAGTGCCAGAGCGGCGAGCGCGATTCGAATGATCTTCATGATGTTCTCCCGTTGTGCGTGGCGGTCTTTCGCGCGACCGCATACTTGGCGCGCGCCTGCTCCACGCGCAGCAATTCCTTGCCCATGCCCAGCCGCGTTTCCTCCAGATCGTAGTCCGCCTGCAGTCCCAGCCAGAAACCTTCCGAGGTGCCGAAGAAAGCCGCGAGCCGCAGCGCCGTGTCGGCGGTGAGAGCCCGCTTGCCGAGCACGATCTCGTTGATGCGGCGCGGCGGCACGCCGGTCGCGCGGGCGAGCGCGTTCTGGCTGATCCCCATGGGCTCGAGGAATTCCTCGAGCAGGACTTCGCCGGGATGGATGTTGCGCAGCCGCTTTGCCATATGTTCCTTCAGTGATAGTCCACGATGTCCACGTCGGCCGCACCGGCCTCGGTCCAGCGGAAGCAGATGCGCCACTGATCGTTGATCCTGATGCTGTACTGCCCCTTGCGGTCGCCCTTCAGGGCTTCGAGCCGGTTGGCGGGCGGTACCCGCAGATCGTCCAAGCGCCGCGAGCTGTTCAGCATCCGCAGCTTCCTGCGCGCCACTTCCTGGATAGCCCCGGGAAGGCGGCTCGGGCGCTCGCCGCGCCAGATTTTCTCGGCTTCCCTCGAGCGGAAGCTCAGGATCATGCGCGACTATAACGCGTCGCGTTATAGTGCGTCAAGCTCGATCAGGCAGTCGCCGCCGCGCGCTCGCGGCGTTCGCCGCGAAAGTGGGACACCGCCAGCAGCAGCGCCGCGGCCTGGAGCGCGGCGCAGAAGTAGAACGGCGCACCGATGCGCCAGTCGCCCTGGGGAAGGTGCGACACCGTCGTGAGGATGGCCGCGCCTATGGGCGGGGCGACCACCGTCATCAGACTGTTCAGTCCGCCGACCGCTCCCAGCGTCTGTCCCTGCTTGTCCGCGTCGGCGGCGCTGGAGATGATGCTCTGGATCGCCGTCGCGACCGTGGCGCCGAGCAGGTTGACGAAAATGATCGCGAACATCATCCAGCCCTGGGTGGCGGCGCCCCACAGCACGTAGGCGAGCGTGGACGACAGCAATCCCAGCACGGCGAGGCGCCGCGCGCTGATGCGCTTCAGGATGCGCCCGAGCAAGAGGCCCTGCACCACGGCCGACACGATGCCCACCGCCGCCAGCGACCAGCCGTTCTCCAGCGGCCCCCAGCCGAACTTGAAAGTCGTATACAGCACCCAGCAGGTGTAGAGCACGAACTGCGCGAGCCCGCTGCAGGCGACCACGGCCACCAGGCGCCCCGCGCCTTTCAGCTGCGCCAGGCCGCGCAGCGAGCTCACCGGATTGGCCGACTTCCACTGGAATTTTCTGCGGCGATCTTCGGGCAGCGACTCGGGCAGCACGAAATATCCGTAGAGCAGGTTGAGCATCGCGAGGCTGCCGGCGGCGAAAAACGGCAGGCGCAGGTCGATCGCGCCGAGCAGCCCGCCCATCACCGGCCCGAGGATGAAGCCGATGCCGAACATCGCCCCCATCATGCCGAAGCGCTTCGCCCGCTCCTCGCGCGGTGTGATGTCGGCGACGTAGGCGTTGGCGACCGACATGTTCGCCTGCAGCGCGCCACCCAGCAGCCGCACCGCGGCCAGCATCACTAGCGAAGTCGAGAGCGCGGTCAGGAAAAAATTCAGCGCGAAACCGCAAAACCCGATCAGAAGCACCGGCCTTCGCCCGTACGAGTCCGACAGCGCGCCCAGGATCGGCGAGCCGAAAAAATTCGCAATCCCGAACGCGAACGTCACCACCCCGTACCAGAACGCCTGATCCGCCTGCGAACCCGTGAAACTCCCCACCAGCGCCGGAAGAACGGGAATGATCAGGCCGATCGAAATCATGTCGATCAGCGCCGTCAACATGATGAAAGGCATCGCCGCGGCGCGGTCGCGGCGGGCGGAGAGGAATTTGAAACGTGCGGCGGGTGGGACGGGGTCGTTCACGGGAGTTGAGGAAACAGTGGCGGAACCGGGATTTTAAGCGAAGCGTGGCGGAAAACTGCGGTACGTCGCCAACTATTCCGGAGTATTTCCTGGATCGCGGGTTACCGCGTGACCGACGCGCGCGTGGCTTTCACCAAGCAGGCAAAGCCGGGACCCGCATCATTCCGAACAGGCCTCCGTCGGATCGCGCGCTCAGCGGATGTACGCGATGATCATCGCGATCAGTTGAAGACTGAGGAAGGCGTGAGCCGCGTTGATTCGGAACAGTCCCCAGCCCTTGCCTTCCCACGCGACCGTACTCAGCAGCATCGGCACGTAGAATCCGAGCCAGGTCCAGAGTCCGGTGAGAAAGCCGTAGACGTAGCCCGGCGCATCCGGGCCGCCGCCCCAGACCGAGGGGCGCCAGATGTCCGACATGAACACTAGGGTGTACGCGGTGAGGAAGCAGCCGATCACCATCAGCACCATGCCGCGCATCATGACTTTCGGGTCGGGCTTCATGTCGGGCGGAAATTTCATCAGGGCCGCCCATTTCTTGCCGAACAGCGGCCCGTACCACAGCCAGCCGAAGAAAAAGCTCGCGACGACGGCGACCAGGACGGCGATCCAATTCACGTGTATCTCTGGATGCATGGCTCCTCCTTGATGGAAAAACTCTAGGGACCTCCTACAAGTAAGTATCCCACGGGAAGTTGCGCGACCGGTTTGTCAGGATCGCCGCGGGCCTTTCCTACGCCCGAGGAAACGCCTTGTCGGCCAGGTCGCCGTAGAAGCGCCGGCAGATCCGCCGCCGCCGTTCGATCGGGTCGAGGCCGGGCGGCAGCGACGCCTCGACCAGGGTGCGCGCCGTCTCGAACATGTCGGCGCACATGCTCACGCGCTGCTTCGGTGCGAGCGCGAGGAGGCGCTCGCGCACCACTTTTTCGAATTCAGGTGTCGTGTCGTTCATCGAGGCATTTCTCCAGCAGTTCGGCGATTCCAAGGCCGCCGGCCCACCGGCGAAGGTACCCGATGTCCGCGCCTCCGGCAAGCAGCGCGCCCACGTCGCGAAGCTGCAGCTCCGATCCGGAGGGCCGGGCCCAGGCGAGCTTGGAGAGTATCAGGTCCTCCCGGGTCGCGATCCAGATGTCGAAACCGGCGAGATGCACGCGCACGCGCCGCCCGAATTCGTGGCGCCTGAAAGGCTCGTCCTTTCGCACGATGAGATCGAGCTTCACCAGTTTTTCAAGGTGAAGGACGTTGAACATGCCGCGCTCGCGCAACGCGCGCTCCACGTCGGTCTCCGATACGTAGTACTCCGGCTCGAAGAGCGCAGCAAGCCGTTTCGAATCTCCTCCCGGGAATTCAACCACGAGATCGATGTCGCGCGTCATGCGCGGCTCGGCGTAGTAACTGAGGGCGAGCGAGCCCGTGAGCATGTGCGCGACCCCTTCGCGCTCGAGCCGCGCGAGCGCGTCCTGCAAGACTTCAAGCTCGGCGCTCATGGAGCGCAATCATGGCCATGCGACATCCTAAAATCAAGCTCGGCTTTCTAGTTTGGGCCGAGACCCGCGCCAGTAGCGAAATTCCAGAGTTGCCTACAGATACGCATCCCACAGGAGATTGCGGAAGCGCCTGTCCGGATCGACGCGCGCCTTCAGCGCGGAGAATCGCGTGGCTTCGGGATACGCGCGCCGGAATTGATCGCGCGTGGCGTCGAGACGGTACGGCAGGTAGTAGCGGCCGCCGTTTTCCAGCGCCGCCTCGATCAACTCGCGCGTCCACGCGCGGACTTCGGCGCTTGCGGCTTTGGTGCTGCGCTGCTTGTAATAGAGGACGAAGGCGAACACGTCGTGCGGCGCCCAGGCGAGGAGCGAAGTCGTGTCGACGGGCGAATGCCGGATCGACACGTTGAGCGCGTTGACCCGACGCGCCGTGAGGATGTCCGCTATCTTGCGGACGAAGGGCAGGAAGTTCTCCTCCGGAATGAAGAATTCCTGCAGCAGATAGGTCGACATGCTGCGCGTCCTCGGCTCGAGCATGGCGGCGTCCAGGCTCGCCTCGTGGTTGCGCCAGACGACGGCCGGCTTGCGCAGAATCGACGGATCGATGACGTCCTTGCGCACGCTCGCGCCGCCCGGCAACTCGGTCACCGCCCAGATGACGTCCTTGTCGAGGGCGTAACGCTGGCCGCGCGGCACGAGCCTTTGCGCTTCGGTGACGGGCTTGTCGGTCGTCCTCCAGCTGATCGCGACCGGACGGTCGAAACCGGGCGGGATGAGATCGGCGTTGTGCATCACGATCTTCGGATCGGCGAACACTCTTTCCCGGAAGAACTTCGGATAGTCGTCCAACGGCACTCTCTGCGAAATGCGCTCGATGCGCGCGTTCGCGTCGAGATCGAGCTCGACTTCGGTCACCACGCCCAGGCCCCCGTAGCCTCCGAACACCGCACGAAAGAGCTCGGGCTCCCGCGAGCGCGACAGCTCCAGCACCTGCGCGTCCGCCGTCACCAGCTGCACCGCCCGCACCGAATTGACGAGCGGCCCGCGGCCGACGTAGCGCCCGTGGCAATTCACCGAAAGCGCGCCGCCGACGGTGAAGTTGCTGAAGCTCTGCATGATCTTCACCGAGAGATCGTACGGATCGATCTCGTCCTGGATGTCGCGCCACCGGATGCCGGCCTGCACCCGCATGACGCGGCGTGCCGGATCGAGGAACACCACATTCTTCATGCCGCGCATGTCGAGATGGAGCGAGCCGGGCTCGGCGATCTGCCCGCCCATGCTGTAGCGTCCGCCGCCGATCGAAACCGCGCCGGGCCAGGCGCGCAGCGCGGCCCGGATTTCCTCGGTCGAGCGCGGGCGCCGCGCGTCGGCCACTTCCACCGGATTGAGGCGCGAGACGTCGTTGACCACCGTCCTGCCGGCGTGCGCGGGCGACGCCAGCGCCGAGAGGCCCGAGGCGGCGGCGGCCTTGAGGAGCCTGCGGCGCTCCGGATTCACGGGGCGATCCGAAGT
>DATDGA010000411.1:0-1858 GCA_036522335.1 Burkholderiales bacterium | reverse complement strand
ATGTCGGGGCACAAGAGGGCGAAGTGCGTTATTCCGGGGTGCTTCTCCGGCACGTCCATGAGAATGTTCGGCTCGTTCGCGTTTGGCGCGTTGAGCACGAGGTTCACCTCCACTCCCGATGGGTGATCGAGTATCGCCACGGGTTCCGGACCGATTGGACCGGCGGTCTTCTCGAAGCCGAGGAGTTCGTAGAAGCGCACCGAACAATCCAGGTCGTGCACGCGAATGCCGATGTGGGCGAGGCCCGAGATGGGGACGGGAGCGGTCTTTGTCTTTGACACTGTGGCCTCCAGATGTTCAATTGCCGGGGTACTCCGTGGCGACTCACCAGCCAAAGCCAAGTAGAATTCTTTTCCATGTTTACCGGAATCATAACCGTCGTCGGCAAAATCAGCCGGGTCGAGTCCGCGAAGGGCGCCCGAGGATTCGGCCATGCCTGAAATCTCCCGCTTCCTCGGCATCGTGATCACGATGTACTTCAACGATCACAATCCGCCGCATTTTCACGCACGCTATGAGGATTACCGCGCACTTATCGGGATCGAGCCGCTGGAGCTTCGGGAAGGACAGCTTCCCCCGCGCGTTCTTGGTTTGGTCATAGAGTGGGGGAAGATGCACCAAGCCGAATTGATGCAGAACTGGACGACCTTGGCCAAAGAGGGTAGTTTCAGGCGGATCGCGCCGCTAGTCTGAGGAGAACGAAGATGATCTGGGTGACTGACGCCAAGGCGCTTCCGAACTACCGACTGTGGGTCCGCTTTTCGGACGCCACCGAAGGTGAGATAGACTTGAAGGACTTCATCGCGTCCGATGAGCGTCCGATCGTGGCAGCTCTTCGCGACCCAGGGGCGTTTTCGGCAATCTGCGTGGAAATGGACACGGTGGTCTGGGCGAATGGCTTCGATCTTGCACCGGAGTTTCTGCACGCGCGGGCGAAGGCCCACGCGTCCGCGTAGACGCGATCGCATTCTCGGCTGCTTGACGTGAGGGCGTCCATTCCCAAAGGGTAGTCCTTCCGACGTCCGCTAGCCCGGGTTCGCTGCGGCGACTCACCGGGCAAAGCCAAGTAGAATTCTTTTCCATGTTTACCGGAATCATAGCTGCCGTCGGCAAAATCAGCCGGGTCGAGTCCGCAAAGGGCGGTCTGCGCCTCGCGATCGACGCGGGAAAACTGGGCTTGAGCGACGTCAAGGTCGGCGACAGCATCGCGGTGAACGGGGTGTGCCTCACCGTGGTGAAGCGCGGAAAGAAGAGCTTTATCGTCGATGTTTCCCGCGAGACCCTCCGCTGCACGATCGGGCTCCAACAGCCGGGGGAAGTCAACCTGGAGAAAGCGTTGCGGCTTTCCGACCGGCTCGACGGGCATTTCGTTTTCGGCCACGTCGATGGCGTCGGGAGAGTCACGCGCTTCGAGCCTGCGGGCACGAGCCGCCTGCTCCGCGTGCGCGCACCGGCCGGGCTCGCGCGCTACATCGCGCGCAAGGGATCGATCGCGGTGCACGGCGTGAGCCTGACGGTGAATGCGGTGCGGGGCGCGGAGTTCGAGGTCAATCTGATTCCGCATACGCTCGCGGCGACGACGTTCAGGCATCTGCTCAAAGGCGACCGCGTCAATCTGGAAGTGGATCCCCTCGCGCGTTACGCGGAACGCCTGCTCGGGAAAAAGTGAGCTGCAGAACGCAACCTGGACTCCCGCTTCCGCGGGAGTGACGACCTGGCAATGGCGTTCTCTCCGGCCGAGATCGAACAGCGCCGAGCTCTTGCGCCGCGCCCAGAGTTTCCCGACGAGCTGCCGATCTCAGCGAAGCGCGACGAGATCGCGAAGTCCATCTCGGAGCACCCGGTGGTCATCGTCTGC
>DATDGA010000410.1:0-2231 GCA_036522335.1 Burkholderiales bacterium | reverse complement strand
GTAGCCGCGCATCCACCCACCTGAAACTCATGCGCAAGCTGTGGAAGGGGCGCCTGGTGCTGAAAGGCGTGCTCGACCCGGAGGACGCGCGTATCGCCCGCGAGAGCGGCGTCGACGGCGTGATCGTATCGAACCACGGCGGCAGGCAGCTGGACGGCGCCGCTGCGCCACTGCGCGCGCTTCCCGCGGTGGCGGCGCAGGCGGGCGGCATGACGGTGATGATGGACGGCGGCATCCGCCGCGGCACCGACGTTCTCAAGGCGCTCGCGCTCGGCGCGCAGTTCGTCTTCGTCGGCCGGCCCTTCCTCTATGCCGCCGCGATCGCCGGGGAAGCCGGCGCGCGCCACGGAATCAAGCTCCTCTCCGAGGAGATCGAGCGCGACATGGCGCTCCTCGGGATCACCGCGCTCGCACAGATGTCGCGCGAGCGGATCAGGCCGCGGCTGCCGACGTGATCTTCCGCGAAACCCTCTGGCGATCTCGCGCTCTTCACGGCCTGCGCCACACGCTCGCGAGCCAGGGCTGTTGCTCGCGCGGCAGACCCTCGGGCCGGTAGTAGTGCGTGAGCTCCGTGAATCCGGCGGCGGTCGCAAAACGCCGCCAGGCCTCCAGATCGTGGTACGCGCCGTAGCGTCCGCGCTCCCAGCCCTCCTCGTTCCCGCCGTGCGGGTTCGAGCTGAACAGCACGCCCTTGGGCTTCAAGGTCGCGTGCAGCTCGCGCAGGACGCGCGGCAACTCCTGGCCCGGCACGTGAAACAGCACCGCGTTGGCGAACACGCCGTCGAAGCGCGCATCGGGGAGTTCTAAAGCGAGCAGATCCTGCTGCCACACCTCGCAGCCGCTGTGCTCGCGCGCCATGGCCGCGAAGCGCTCCGAGCCCTCCACGCCGACCGCGATGTGGCCCAGGCCCGCGAGCGCCTTCAGGTCCCGCCCCGGCCCGCAGCCCAGGTCGAGAATGGAAAACGGCGGCTCGCCCTCGATGTGACGGAGCAGCGCCGCGATGTTCTGGCTGACGTCGTGATCGCGCGTGCCCTTCCAGAAGTCCTCGGCGCGCCGGTTGTAGTGATCCAGCGTCCGGGCCGAGATGTCTTCCAGATCCTGCCGCTTGAGCGTCGGTGGCCTGCGCTGCTCCATCTCAGCTCCCTGCCACGGCAAGCGGTTTGGCGATCATCAACCAGTAGATCGCGATCACCGCGGCGAACGCGGGAACGCCGAGCGCGAACCACCGCTTGAACCACGTGTGAAACCACGCGGGGAGTGCGTCGATCGAGGAAACCCGCTGCGACTCGCGATTCAACCGGAGCTGAATAAGGACCACCGGAATCCAGCAGGCGCCGGCGAAGAGAAAAAGTCCCCATACCGCGATCGACCACGCGCTCACGAGCGGCCAGCCCAGACGGTTCATGAGCACGAGACCACTCGCGGCCTGGAACGCGACCGCCGGCGCGGTCAGGCAGGCGTCCGCGATCACGGTGAGCCGCAGCACCGAGCGGAGGGCACCGATGTCGCGCGAGCGCATCGCGCCGCGGTAGCCGAACCAGGTGAAGAACGCGATTCCAAGGCCGGTGCCGAAGATGATCGCCGCGCTCAGGACGTGCGCGGTCTTCCAGAATTCATGCGGTATCATTGCCCCGCGATGCTACCAACAAAAGCGTCCCGGGGCTTCCCGGGCGTCGTACACTTCACCCGCACGAACGAAGAAGGGAATAAGCAATGAAACCAATCTCAAACTTCACCTGGGGGATCGTCGCCATGTCGGCACTGGCAAGCAGTTCGGCTCTGGCGGGAACCTTCGTCTACGTCTCGAACGCCGAGGACGGCGAGATCGGCGTCTACAGCATGAAGGACGGAGCGCTCGCGCCGCTCGCGCGCGCGCAGGCGGCGAAAGTGGTGATGCCGATGGCGGTGAGCCCGGACAAGCGCTTTCTCTACGCCGCCGCGCGCTCCAAGCCGTATACGGTGCACGTCTACTCGATCGACCCGGGCTCGGGCGCGCTCAAACCTTCCTCGACTGCGCCGCTCGCAGAGAGCTTTCCCTACATTTCGCTCGACCGGACCGGGCGCTTCCTTTTCGGCGCCTCGTACGGCGCCGGCCTGATCAGCGTCAACGCGGTCGGCGGCGACGGTCGCGTTCTGCCGGAGCCTTTGCAGGTAACCCCGGTCGGCCGCAACGCCCACTCGATCCTCGTGGACGCGTCGAACCGCTTCGTCTACGTCCCGAACCTCGGTAC
>DATDGA010000409.1:0-8525 GCA_036522335.1 Burkholderiales bacterium | reverse complement strand
GCGCTATCTGGCAACGCTCTTCGGGCTGACGCTGCTTTCGCACCAGATCGGCGGATTTCTGGGCGCGTGGCTCGGCGGGCTTGCGATCGAGCGCGACGGCAATTTCCTCTGGATGTGGTACGCCGACATCGCGCTCGCCGGCGCCGCGGCGCTCGTCAACCTGCCGATCCGCGAAGCGCGCGTGACTCGCGTGCTTGCCGCCGCCGGGTAGCGGACTCAGATCGCCGGTCGTCCAAGTTTTGCGCGCAAGCGCCGCACCTGGAGCGTCGCGCCCGCGAGGAACGCAAGGAACAGCACCACACCCGCGACCTGCAGGGCGGGGGCATCCGCATTCGGCAGCAGCGGCGCTCCCAGGGGCAACCGGGTCGTGGTCTCGGTAATGCCCGGAACCATGTGGAAGAGGAAAGTCGCCGAGTAGCTCACCGTCTCGACATAGGGCGATGCCCGCCCGTACAGGCGGGTGTTTGCCGCCACGGCGGCGACCCCCAGCACGACCAGCGTGATGATCGCGAGTGCATGGGGCTTGCCGAAGCCGCCGTGCTGAAAGATCCCGAAGGCGGTCAGGCAGGTGAGGACGGTCGCGATCACGTAGATCTTTCCGAGGTCATTCCTCGGGGAGATCTCCTTGTCGCGCACGAGAGCGATGATTCCTGCGGCCACGGCGACCAGGCTGATCGCCGTATGAATTGTGCCTGGCGGTGTCAATCCGAGCATTTTCGTCTCCCCTGCATAGATGGTTTGAGTACGAGCGGACGGTACGAACAGCGACGCATGCTGGCTCACTCATGCAAAACACGATGAACCAGTTGGACGCACGCTGACCCCTCGCCGACCGCTGCCGCAACGCGCTTCATGCTGCCGCAGCGTACATCGCCCACGGCGAAGATGCCGGGCCAGTTGGTCTCGAAGAGATGCGGCGGGCGGGCGTTGGGCCACTGCGTCGGCACGAGGTCCTCGGCATGCAGGTCCGATCCCGTCCGCACGAAGCCCTTGTCGTCGAGGGACACGCATCCCCGCAGCCAGCGCGTGTTGGGCACTGCGCCAGTCATGAGAAACACGTGCCCGATCTGGCGCGTCTCGGCGCCGGCGCCGTTTCGCCATGTCACTCGCTCCAGCCGCGCATCGCCTTCCAGGGCCGAGATCTGCGTGCGCACATGCAGGGTGATGTTCGGACTCTCCTCGATGCGGCGAATGAGATAGCGGGACATGCTCTCGGCCAGGCCGCCAGCGCGCACCAGCAGGTGCACGTGCCGGCAGCCGCCCGCGAGAAACACCGCCGCCTGGCCGGCCGAGTTTCCGCCGCCGACGACGATCACCTCCTCCGCCTTGCACAGGCGCGCTTCGACCGGCGTCGCCGCATAGTACACGCCCACGTCCAGGAAGCGGTCGAGGTTCTCGACCGCGAGGCGCCGGTACTCCGCGCCCGTCGCGACAACGACGGCGCGGGCCCGGACGACGTGCTTGTTTGAAAGATCGATTTCATAGGGCCGCTGTTCGCAACGCAGGCGCACGGCGCTGCTTGCGACGGTGATTTCAGCGCCGAACTTCTGCGCCTGCACCAGCGCGCGCCCGGCCAGCGCCTGCCCGGAGATGCCCGTCGGAAAGCCCAGATAGTTTTCGATCTTCGAGCTCGAGCCGGCCTGCCCTCCGGGTGCGCTCGATTCGATCACCAGCACATCGAGCCCTTCGGAAGCGCCGTACACGGCGGCGGCCAATCCGGCGGGCCCCGCGCCGATCACGACCAGATCGCGGACCTTCGAGTCGTCGATCTGCGGATTCATGCCGAGACACGCGGCGATCTGGTCGTTGCCGGGATTCTTCAGGATTTGCTCGCCGCGGCACAGCACCACGGGAATGTCGTCGACGCTCACGTGAAAGCGATCGAGCAAGGCCTGCGCCGAGCGGTCTCGCTCGACGTCGATGCTGATGTAGGGGAATGCGTTGCGCGTGAGGAACTGCTGCAGCCGCAGCGTTCCGGCCGAGTGGCTGGAGCCGATCAGGATGACATCGCCCTGTCCGGAGGCGACCAGCCCCACCCGGCGCAGGATGAAAGCGCGCATGAGAATTTCGCTCAGCTCGGCATCGGTCTGGACGATTGCGCGCAGATGCTCGCCGTCGATGGCGAGCACCTCGCCTTCCTCGCGAACGCGGGCGCGCACCACGCTGGCGATGCCCCGCAAGGTGCTCATCTCGCCGGAGAACTGGCCCGGCGTGTGAACCACGATCAATTCCTCGCCGGCGAGGCCCGGGCGCACGATCTCGACGCTCCCCGAGAGGACGACGAGCATCAAGCGGTGGCGCTCGCCCGGCTCGGCGAGGATCTCGCCTTTGCGCGTGCGTTTCCTTGTGCCGTGCGGTTCGAGACGGGCGATCTGCGCGGGGGTCAGCCGCGGAAAGGCCTGTCCCCAGCGGGCTTCGATGGGATTGGGCGGCGCGACTTCCCCGCTCTCGATCACCCCGCTCATCCGAGCTCCATCCCGATCTCGTCGACGTAGCACCAACTCCAGATCTCCCCCGGCTCGAGCGAAGACATGATCGGGTGCCCGGTCTTTTTGAAATGCCTGGTGGCGTGCTTGTTCTTCGAGCTGTCGCAGCATCCCACGTGCCCGCACGCCCTGCACAGGCGAAGATGCACCCAGGTGTCTCCCATGGCGAGGCATTCCTCGCAGCCGCGCGTGTTGGGCTTGTCCGTCTTTACGGACTTCAAATGCGTGCATCGCGCAGGCATCGCAGCTCCTCCATTCATCCATGAAGAAAACCGATGTACGGCGAATGCTAGCACCAAGCGGCCGCTCGGCTTGCGCCGCAGAATAGCCGGGCACATACTAATCCGCAATGTCTTGATGAGTGTCGATACCGTTCGGGGAGGAGCTCGATGAAGACCTGGATCGCATTCTGTATGGCAACTGGGGCCGCGCTCTCCGCGTCGCTTCTCCAGGCTCAAACATGGCCGCAACGACCGGTCAAAGTGATTGCTCCTTACTCCGCCGGCGGCAGCTCGGACACCCAGGCCCGCATTGTTTCCGAGCGACTCTCGGCCGCGTTCGGACAGCAGTTCCTGGTTGAAAACCGCGTCGGCGCCACGGGCGCAATCGCCGCCGAGTATGTCGCGAAGTCTCCGGCCGACGGCTATACGCTGTTCTTTGCCGCCACCCCGCAAGTCTCTATCGTGCCGCTGATACAAAAGGTCAACTACGATCCCCTGAAGGACTTTGCACCGGTCTCGATTTTCGGCACGAACGCGTTCGTACTCGGCGTGCACATCTCGGTGCCGGCGAATACGCTCAAGGAGTTCATCGAATACGTCAAGGCACATCCCGGACAGCTCAGCTACTCCTCGGGCGGCACCGGCAGCATCAGTCATCTCACAGCGGCGCTGTTCACCTCGCGTGCCGGCCTGACGATGACTCACATTCCCTACAAGGGCGTGCAGGCGGCGACCGACCTCGTCGGCGGTCAGGTGCAGATGTACTTCGGCCCCGCAGCGGACCTTATCGCGCAGTCGAAGAGCGGCAAGATCAGGCTGCTTGCCGTCTCCGGCGAGAAGCGCGCGCCGCAATTGCCCGATCTGCCGGCGATCGCTGAACTTTATCCGGGCTTTCGCTCCGACACCTGGAACGGGTTGCTCGCTCCCGCCGCGACGCCGAAGGCGATCATCGACCATATCGCACAGGAAACGGTGAAGGTGGCCCACGAAGCGGGCGCGATCGAGCGCCTGAACAAGATCGGCGTCGACGCGGTCGGCTCCACGCCGGCAGAGTTTGCCGCGCAGATTCGCAACGAAGCGCCGATGTGGCGCGACGCCGTGAATGCCGCGGGCATCAAGCAGGAATAGCGACAGCCGCATTGAAACGGAGGCGCGCATGAACGAACCGATCTGGAACAAATTTCTGACGGAACGCGACAAGCAGGTGTTTGCGAGCGCCGGTTATGGAATTCGCCAGGGCTTCGGCAAGCGCCCTGCTCTGCTCATCGTCGACGTCAACTACGACTTCTGCGGGGACAAGCCCGAGCCGATCCTCGAGTCGATCAAGCGCTGGCGAAACTCCTGCGGCGAAGAAGCGTGGGAAGGAATCAAGGCGATCCGGCGTCTCCTCGCGGCCGGGCGGGCGAAAGACCTTCCGGTAATCTACACGACCGGCGAACGCCGCCCCGACAACTGGGACGCGGGCTCGTGGGCCTGGAAGAACAGCCGCACCCGCGAGCGCGCGAGCGTGCACGGCCTGCACGGAAGCACCATCGTGCCGGACATCGCGCCCGAACCGCGCGACATCGTGATCCGCAAGCTCAAGCCGAGCGCCTTCCACGGCACGCCGCTCGCGAGCCATCTCACCCTGCTCGGCGCCGACAGCCTGATCCTCGCCGGAACGACCACCAGCGGCTGCGTGCGGGCGACCGTACTAGATGCGTTCTCAAACAATTACCGCGTGACGCTGGTCGAGGAAGGCTGCTTCGACCGCTCGCAGGCGAGCCACGCCATCAACCTGTGCGACATGCATGCAAAGTACGCCGACGTGGCCAAGCTCAAGGAGGTCATCGCCTACATCGACACGCTGCCACGGGACATGTTCGATCTGCCGAAGCCGGAACAGCCAGCGAACATAGCGGCGTAGACTGGGTCGCACATCGAACTTTGTGCTTTTCGGATGTCGATTGAGCCTTAGAGGGCGCTGCGCATGACCAAAGGACGGCTGGAAGCGTTCAGCGACGGCGTGATCGCGGTCATCATCACGATCATGGTGCTCGATCTGAAGGTTCCGCACGACGCCGACCCGAAAGCGCTCATGCCCCTCCTCCCGGTGTTCCTGAGCTACGTGCTGAGCTTCGTATTCGTCGGCATCTACTGGAGCAACCACCACCACATGTTCCACGCGGTCCATCACGTGAACGGCGCGACGTTGTGGGCGAATCTGCATCTGCTGTTCTGGCTGTCGCTCGTGCCCTTCGTCACGGGATGGATGGATGAAAACCGCTTCGCGGCGGTAACGGTCGCAGCCTATGGAATCGTGCTGCTCGGGGCGGCCTGCGCGTACACCATTCTGACGCTCGTGCTTCTCGCTTCGCACGGCAAGGATTCGCCTTTCGCCAGGGCGCTGGGGAAGGACTTCAAGGGAAAGATATCGCTCGTCATGTACGTCGCCGCGATTCCGCTCGCCTTCGTGCAGCCCTGGATCTCGGGCGGCCTGTACGTGCTGGTCGCCGCGATCTGGCTGTGCCCCGACCGGCGATTCGAGAAGCTGCTCGACGAGTCGAAAGCGTAGCCGGTACTCAGGAGGACACAGAGATGGCCCCGGAGAAGATCAAGGTGCGCGTGACCGAAACCGGCCAGACCCTGGACGTGGTGGTCTACAGCAAGCGGGCCGACCGGATAGAGATCGTGCTCGGCGAAGGCATACACAACGTCAAGTGCGAACTGACCCCGACGCGAATGGGCCTGTCGTACGCCGGCAGCGTGCGCGGGCGGGAGCTCGTCTACGAAAGAAGCCGCGAGCAGGTTCAGGCCGATCTCGACTTGCTCAATCCGGCGCTGCGAGAACCCCGGCGGCGTTGAGTGCAGCACATGAATGTCGGCTTGGCCGGCGCAAACGCCTAACAAAGGAGAACCGAAATGACTCTCTGTCCCGTCGCGATAGCAGTCGGCTGCAAGAAATGTCCGGCATTCTCCGTCTGTCCCCTCAAGAGCGTGATCGGCGACTACAAGAAACCGGACGAAACGCCGCCGCAAGCCGACAAGACAAAGAGCGGCGCAAAGCGGGAGCCGCTGCCGTAACTTCCCAAAACCGGGATGAAAGTCGCGTCGATCAACTCAAGATCACTGATCTATCTGCGGAGGCATTCATGAGCACCGCTCGCCAGCCCCGTCACTTTCTTCCCGACCAAGGGAAGGTCTACAAGCTGGGGCGAATGACGATCACATTCAAGATAACCGCGGCCGACAATTCGAGCGCGTATACGGTCCTGGAAGCGATCGAACCCCCCGACTCGGGCGCGGGGCGTCACCGCCATGAATTCGACGAGACATTCATCATCTGCGAAGGCCACTACGAATTTCAGCTGGGCGAGAAGATGCTCAAGCTCGGACCGGGAGAAACGGTTTTCGTGCCGGGAGGCACGCCTCATGCCTTCAAGAGCATCGGCCCCGAAACCGGGCGCCAGATCGTCATCAGTTCCCCGGGCGGAATCTTCGACGCCTTCATCGATGAAGTCCATAGATCCATGGTCGATACCGGCGCTTCAAAGTCCGGGCCTGCCGTCGACTTCAGGGCCATCGCCGCAAGACACGGGATAGAGTTCATGGATTGATTCGGCGGAATCGCGTCCTGTTTCCTAGGGGCTGCCGAGCGCCGCGACCCCCGGCGCGAGCAGCGCAGACTGCGGACGTTTGCGGACGAGCTCCCTGCCCGCGCCGGCGATGGCGGCGCGCTCCTCCGGATGTTCCAGGTACCACGCGCAGACTTTTTCGATCCCCTCGTAGGAAGCGAATGCGATGCCTCCGGCGAGGCCCGTTTCCCCGGTGTCGGGGCTGGCCTCGGACAGGACGAAGCGTCCGTTCGCGAGCAGATAGAAACAGCGCGCCACTTCCAGCCGCGATTGTTCGTAGTAGTGGATATTGACCACGATGCGCGAGCGTGCGATGAGCCCGTCCCTTTCACTGCCGTAGACTCCGTTCACGCAATGCACCTTCAAGCCGCGCTCGGCGAGCCGGCGCAATGGAGCCATGCGCCGCTCGTTGTAGACGCCGTAGAACAGAAGATCGATGTCTTCCTTTGCGCTCGGAATGCGCTCGAGAACATTCGCGTGTCCCAGCGGCACATGCGTCGCGTCGCGAATACCCATCTGGGCGAGAGCGGCGACGTTCCGCGCGCTGTAGTCCCACACGCGGTGACGGCGGAGCCGCTCGACGTAGTCCTGAGTGACCCATAGCGCTCCCGGAACGATCTGTTCGAGGTTGAACAGGATGGTGCCGGGATTGAGGCTGGCGGCGGGCGGTAGAAGGTGCGCGCCGAACAGGATGTGGGTGCGATGGTCGAGGAGCCGACCGGCGCTGCGCTCGCAGGAATGGCCCAGTTCGATCAATCCGGCCTGGATCGCGTCGGCGACCTCGTCGAAGGCCCGCACGTGCACCCACTGCGCGGGATCGGGCGTGACGACCGCGAAGCGCACGCGGGCAGGACTACGTCACTTCATCGATCCACGCCATCTGGATCGCTTCTAGGATCTTCTCGCCGCAGTGCTTCGGATCGTCGTCGAAGCCTTCGAGATCGCTCACCCATTTGAACAAATCGGTGAAACGCACGGTGAGCGGGTCTACGTCCGTATGTTTTTCCGAGAGGGCGATGGCGATCTCGAGGGTGTCGGTCCACTTCATAGCCGCCTCTCTACTTGATCTCTTTCACCATATTGATGGTGTACTTCGGGATCTCGATGGTGAGATCACCGTCCTTGACGAGCGCCTGGCAGGACAGCCGCGAGTTCGGTTCCAGTCCCCAGGCTTTGTCGAGCAGGTCGTCCTCTTTTTCCTCCGAGGGATCGAGCGTCCCGAAACCTTCGCGCACGACCACGTGACAGGTGGTGCAGGCGCAGGACTTCTCGCAGGCGTGCTCGATCTCGATGCCATTCTGCAGGAGATTGTCGCAGATGGACGTACCCGCCTTGGCTTCGATGACGGCCCCGTCGGGACAGAGTTCTTCGTGCGGGAGGACGACCATCTGCGGCATGAGGCTCTAGAAGCTCTCGACTTTCCGTCCGGCGAGCGCGCGCTTGATCGAGCGGTCCATGCGACGGCCGGCAAAGGTTTCCGTGGCGCGGTTGACGCGCTCGACGGCCGATTTGATGGTGCGATGATCCGTGCAGGTCAAGGTCTTGCGCAGCGCCTCCAGCTCGGCGCGCACGGCCTCCAGCTCCTCCGCGGAGAGCAAATCGGCGTCCTCGCGCAGCGCGGCTTCCGTCGCCTCGAGCATGCGTCCACCATCGACCTGCTGTTCCTTCAGCGCACGCGCATGCACGTCGTCCTTGGCGTGGTCGAACGAGTCCCTGAGCATATGGGTGATCTGCTCGTCGCTGAGCCCGTAGGAAGGCTTGACCGTGATCGCGGCCTCGACGCCGGTCGAGGCTTCCCGCGCCGAAACAGAGAGCAGTCCGTCGGCGTCCACCTGGAAGGTGACTCGAATCCGCGCGGCGCCCGCGACCATGGGCGGAATGCCGCGCAGCTCGAACCTCGCGAGCGAGCGGCAGTCGAACACGAGCTCGCGCTCGCCCTGTACCACGTGGATGCTCATCGCGGTCTGGCCGTCCTTGTAGGTGGTGAACTCCTGCGCGCGCGCCACGGGAATCGTCGAGTTGCGCGGGATCACCTTCTCGACGAGCCCGCCCATCGTTTCGACGCCGAGCGAAAGCGGAATGACATCGAGCAGCAGCCAGTCGTCATCGGACGCCTTGTTGCCGGCGAGCACATTGGCCTGGATCGCGGCGCCCAGCGCGACCACCTTGTCCGGATCGAGATTGGTGAGCGGCGTCTGGCCGAA
>DATDGA010000408.1:0-2897 GCA_036522335.1 Burkholderiales bacterium | reverse complement strand
ATAGGGCCCTGCGGAACGACGATCGAGGAACTTGCCTGGCGGCGCAACTCCTGGAGCTCACGAACGGTGCGATCGATCGCATCCTTGGCAAGCGACCCGAACTTCTCGGCTGCGTCGCCAAGCGAATCCGCGCCGATCTCGAACGCGATGGGGATCGAGCCGGCGGGAGTCATGATCTGCGTTTCGCCGACGTAGAGGACTGTTCTCGTCGCGTCTGGTTTTCCGTCCTTCGCTACCGGCGTCAGGCGGCGGACCGTCCCGATGCGTCGATCCGTGAAAATCTCCTCGAGATAAAGCTTGTCCGGCTCGAGCTTCAGTTCTGAGGACTTGGGTTCGGGCGTCGCCATGCCTGGGCTCCGGGAAGTCTGAAGGGTGCGAGCTTGGGCCCCGCGTGTGCCGGCGTCAAGAGGCGGAGTCGATCGGCTTCTTCCGGAGTTCCGTGCCGGACAGTTTCTCCCAGTGGCGCACGACGGCGGTGTGATCGACGCCGGGGCCGAGCGCGGCCTGAGCTTCGGTCCAGGCTTCGAGGCAGGCCTCGGCAAGTCGGGCGGGCGATGCTGTCGAGCGCGCGACTTCGAGCGCCGTCTTCAGGTCCTTGACCATCAAGTCCAGCGAAAAACCCGAGTCGAACGCCCGCGACAGGATGAACCGGTGAAATTTGTTGAGGGTCGAGTTGTTCATCCCGGTCGAGGCGTTGAGAATGTCGACGACGTTTCCCGGATCGAGTCCGAAGCGCTGGGCGGCGAGCACGCCTTCGGCCGCAGCGACAAGTCCCGCAGCCGAGACGTAGTTGTTGATAGCCTTCATCGCGTGCCCCGAGCCGAGCGATCCCGTCAGGAAAATCTGCTTGCCCATCGCCTCGAGGATCGGCCGGCAACGTGCGATGATCCCCGCATCACCGCCCGCCATGATCGAGAGCGTGGCGTCGGCTGCCTTCCTGACCCCCCCCGATACCGGCGCATCGATCATCGCTACGCCACGCTCGGCGAGCTGAGCCCCCAGCGTGCGCGTACCCAAGGGAGATGAGGAGCTCATGTCGATGAGAACGCTGCCAGGCGAGAACCCCGCGAGAAGGCAATCTCCGGCCGCGCCTCGCCCGAGCACGACAGTGCGTACGGCGTTCCCGTCGGGAAGCATCGTGATCACCGCCTCGCAGTGCTCGCCGATCGACTTAAGCGACGCAAGCGCCTCGGCCCCGGTCGCTTCGCAGACGCGCCTGAGCGCATCGCGGTTTACGTCGTGCGCGACGATCCCGTAGCCTGCTCGCGCGAGATTGCGCGCCATGGGCTGGCCCATCTGGCCGAGACCGATGAAGCCGACGCGGGCAGGAGGAACGATCGACCTCGAATTTTCGGGGGGACTCGGCATCGCGTCGCGCGTCCGTCCTGAACGGCGTCAGCGGCTGTCGCCGGCAAATCTGTAGCAACCTTTTCCGGCGCGCTTGGCTTCGTACATGGCGCGATCGGCCTGTATCAGCAATTCGTCGGCGATACGTTCCCCAGCCGGAGCCGGACTGCTGCAGGCGATGCCGACACTGGCGCCGACTCGCACGCCGTGCTCGGCAAACATCTCGATCTCGCGAATCGCTGCTACCACCGTTTCGGCGACGGGAACGGTATCGGACCTGTCGTGGACGACTTCCATGAGGATCACGAACTCGTCGCCGCCGACCCTTGCGAAAGTGTCCGCCTGTCGGACCCGGCGTCCTACGCGATCGGCGATCTCCTGAAGGAGGCGATCGCCCGCCTGGTGCCCCAGCGTATCGTTGACCGCCTTGAAGCCGTCGATGTCGAACAGGAGGAGCGCGACTTGGCGTTGGCTTCTTGCCGCAGCGGCGACCATCTGCGCAAGACGATCGCGGAAATAGGGCCTGTTCGGGAGCTTGGTGAGCTGATCCTGCCACGCGAGGCGCGAAACTTCCTCGATTTTCTCTGCCAGCAGGTGGTTACCCTCCGCGATCCTGCCGAGCAGGATCCAAGCGTTGACCGTATTTGCAATGAGCCCGAGGATGATCGTTGCGCCGAAGAGCGGGTGCTCCTGCCAATAGGGGCTTGCGGCAAGATTCCAGACCATGCCGAGGATCGCGATGGCGGTCGCGAGAAACAGGTAAGGACGCCCGAACCGCAGGCCCCATCCCACCGTCGTCAGGAAAAGAAACCCTACGTACGCCGCGAAGCCGCCCCCGAAGTATGCAACGTAGTTGCCTACGACGTTGTCCATCAGAACCGCGAAACCCCGCCTCGCGTGCGTCGGTGTCGGACGTTTGTATGCCAGAACGAGGTAAGCCACGGTGTACAGAGGGAACACGATGGCCGTGGCGACGATGCCCTCGGGAAGACCGGTGAAGCGTCCCATGATCGCGAAACCGCCCAGTCCTATGAGCGTGCAGATCAGGCGCGTCTTCCCCTGACCCAGCTCTATGCCGCCCGCCGCCTCCGCGCCCAGCCAGTGCCTGAGCGGCAAGAACCGGTCCCAAAATCCCTCGCGTCGAGGCTGCGCCTGCGCGGAAGCCGCGTCCATATGTTTTTCTCTCTCTGAGCGTTACGGGTGCGCATTTGGCACCCGAATGGCGCTCCCGTCAAGTGGTCGGCCGGGCTCCCGTTCCCACGATACGCGGCAAGGTCTCTCCGATCGCGCTACGAAGCACCGCATCTGCGATGCCGTCGAACGGCGTGGCTTCCGCGTTCACGATCACCACACGCGCACCCGCGTTCTTTGCGACAGGCACGGTCCCCGCAATCGGATAGACCTGCAGGCTCGTACCGACCGAAACAAACAAATCCGTCTCGGCTGCCGCTCGCATCGCACGCTCGATGACCTCCGGGACGAGCGCCTGGCCGAACGAGATGGTATCGCTTTTCAGGATTCCGCCGCAGCGCTTGCAGGGTGGATCCGAC
>DATDGA010000407.1:0-2348 GCA_036522335.1 Burkholderiales bacterium | reverse complement strand
ATTGCTTGAACTCAGCCGGAGAGTCCGCGACCGGGTCCGAGCCCAGCATGTCGAGACGCTCGCGAAACGTGGCGTTGGCAAACGCGGTCCGTATCTCGCTTTGCACGCGGTTGAGGATCTCGGCCGGCGTATGGGCGGGAGCGAACATTCCGAACCAGCCGCCGTGATGCTGGAAGCTCGGCAGCCCGGCCTCGGCCACCGTGGGGACATCGGGCATCTGCGGGTGGCGCTTCTTGTCGGTGTAGGCGAGCGCGCGCAGCCTGCCCGCCTTCAGCTGCGCGAGAATTGCGGGCGGCGTCGAGAACATGACCTGGGTTTCGCCCGAGATCGCCGCGGCGACCGCGGGGCCCGCGCCCTTGTAGGGAATGTGCAGCAGGTGAGTCCCCGCGCGGTCGTTGAAAAGCTCGCCGGCGAGATGCAGGGTGTTGCCGATGCCGGGCGAACCGTAGGAGAGCTTGCTGTCGGGCTTGCGCGCGAGATCGATCAGCTCCTTCAGCGAGTGCACCGGCAGATCGGGATTCACCGCGACGAAAATTCCGGGGTTCTCCACCAGATTGGTGAGCGGCGCGAAGTCCCGCTCGGTATCGTAGGGAAGTTTCTTGTACATGCTAGGGGCGGTGACGAAGCCCGACGAAGTCACCATGAGGGTGTAGCCGTCGGGCGGCGACTTGGCGACGAACTCGGCGCCGATGATCCCGTTCGCGCCCGGCTTGTTTTCCACCAGGAAGGGCTGCCCCAATTGCAGCGTGAGCTGCGCGCCGAGCAGGCGCGCGAGGGCATCGGGACCGCCGGGGCCGAACGGGACGATGATGCGCACCGGTTTGCTGGGATAGCCCTGGCCCCAGGCGCCCGAGGCGGCTAGTGCCAGCGCGAGAAGAAGCAGTCTCCAGCGCACTCTGAATCTCCTTTGCACTATTCTTTCCGTCCGAATTTTCCCGTGAGTCTCGCCTTGCCGATCGCGTTGGCGTTGATCATGTAGCCGCAAAGCGACGCGCTCGAACCGCCGACGTCGAGCCGGTCGACCTTGAGGGCATACAGCGTGAAGTTGTAGCGGTGCGGCTTGTCGCCCACGGGCGGACAGGGCCCGCCCCAGCCGGGTGAACCGAAATCGGTGTCGATCTGCACGCCGCCGGAGGGGAGCCTCGATCCGTCCGGTGTGCCGGCATCGTTGGGGAGCCCGGTCGCAGACGGCGGGATGTTGACGACGAGCCAGTGCCACCAGCCGGCGCCGCCGGTCGGTGCGTCGGGGTCGTGAACGAGCAGCGCGAAGCTCTTCGTGTCAGCCGGAGCGCCGGACCATTTGAGCGCTGGCGAGATGTTCCGGCCCGAGCAGCCGAAGCCGTTGAACACCTGATCCATCGCGATAGTGCCGTTCGGCCGGAAGTCGGGACTGACGAGCTTGAACGGTACGCGCGCCGCGCGTTTCTTCTTGACTGCCATCGGGGACCTCCGTGCAATGCGGTAGCAGGGATTGTAGCTAAGCCTCGGGTCGGGCGCATTTATAATGCCCCGACCTGATGTCTACGTGAACCTATCCACACAAACCCGGAGGATGCATGTCGAAGCTCACCTTGAAGCAGGCCAACACCATCGTCGAAAAGGCGCTCGAGCGGGCGCGAGCCATGAAAATCAAGCCGGTCGCCGTGGTCGTACTCGACGACGCCGGCAACGTCAAGTCGGTGCAGCGCGAGGACGGCGCGACCATGTTCCGTTTCGACGTGGCGCTGGGGAAAGCCTGGGCGTCGGTCGCGATGGGTGTCTCCAGCCGCGCGCTTCTCAAGCGCGCCAAGGACAACCCCAACTTCTTCATCACGCTCGCCGCGACCGCGAAGGGCAAGTTCCTGCCGCAGACGGGAGGCGTGCTGATCAGGAACGAGGCGGGCGAGATCCTGGGTTCCGCCGGCGCGAGCGGCGGAACGGGAGACGAGGACGAGGAGGCCTGCATTGCCGGAATCCAGGCGGCGGGGCTGACCGCGGACGCCGCGGGCTGAGCCCGGCTACCGCCCGTCAAGTCCGGCTCAGGATTTTTCCGGCAGGTTGGCGGGATCGCCCGGAGGCAGTACGTCGCGGAATTCCGGGAAGCGTTTCCACTTCGGCACGGGCGGCGTGTGGCCCTCGCACGGCGCGTAGACCGAAGTCTCGACGATCTGCATGTTGTGGATGTAGCGCGGGCAGTTGGGGAAGATCGCCTCGGCGCGGACGCGCACGATGATCTGGGCGCCGGGGAATCCGGCGAGGAGGGGATCGTCTTCGTGCACGCCCGCGCGTCCGTTCACCCGCAGGCGCTTGGGTTTCTCGAAGTCGATGAACAGCATGCCGACCTGGGGATTGACGAGAAGGTTGCCCAG
>DATDGA010000406.1:0-2564 GCA_036522335.1 Burkholderiales bacterium | reverse complement strand
CGAAGAATTGCTGATCAAACCCGAGATCCTGCAGAAGGTGTGGGTGCTGAGAAAACTCCTCTACCCGATGGACGATCTCGAGGCGGCGGAGTTTCTGGTCGACAAGATACGCGCCACCAAGAACAACGGGGACTTTTTCGACTCCATGAGGCGCGGATAGCTACCTGGCGGGTGCCCCGCGGGGCGGGCCGGTCCGCTGCTCCCTGAGCTGGGTGACGATCGCGGTAGTGTCCCGGCTTGATATTGTGAGACACGACCACAATCATAGTGTCCTTGCTCAAGCTCGTGATCTGAGGGATAATTTCCCGCTTTTTCGCGCCTGAACGCGGCCCCTGACGGATTCCATCATGAAACCCAAGATCCATCCCGAGTACAAGGAAATCAACGTAATCTGCAGTTGCGGGAACACTTTCAAGACCCGCTCGACACTGGGCAAGGACCTGCACGTCGAAGTCTGCTCGTCCTGCCACCCGTTTTACACCGGCAAACAGAAGATCGTCGATACCGCCGGCCGCGTCGAGAAGTTCCGCCAGAAATACACGAAGAAGAAGGCGGCGGCCAAGCCCGCCAAGCAAGCTTCCGCATAGGCGTGTCGCGCCGTACGCTACGGGAAAGGCAGCTTCGGCTGCCTTTTTTCATTCGGGTCAGCGTGGGCGATCGAGGTGCTTGAGTGAACGGAAGGATCGCCCTTCCTCTAGCGCCGGCGCTGCTCGCGCTGCTTCTGCTCGCGTACTTGTTGCCGGGCCTCGTGGGGCACGACCCCTGGAAGACCGGGGACGCGATCGGCATCGGCATCGTGCATCAGATGCTCCAGCACGGAAATTGGATCGTGCCGCACCTCGCGGGGGAACCGTATCTCCAGGATGGCCCGTTCCACTACTGGGTTGCGGCACTGACGGCAAAACTGTTCGCCCTGCTGCTCGAGCCCCACGATGGAGCGCGGGTGGCGAGCGGGGTGCTGATGGTGGCCGCCGTCGCTTTCCTTCATCTCGCCGGCCGCGAACTGTACGGCAAGCCCGAGGCGATGGGCGCAGTGCTCACGCTCCTGGGCTGCCTCGGCTTGCTCACCCACGCTCATGAAACGCATGCCGAGATCGGCATGCTTGCCGGACAGGCGCTCGCCTGGTACGGGATCGCACTCGCGCCGCGCAAGTCACAGCGCGCGGGGTGGCTTTTGGGTGCGGGGCTCGCTGTCGCGGCGCTGAGCAAGGGGATCGCCGCCGTGGTCCCGCCGCTCGCCGTCGCGATCGCCGTACCGGCGTTATCGCATGCCTGGCGGCGACGGGAGTATTTCCTCACGCTGCTCGCCGCTTCGGCCACTCTGGCCGGAATTTGCGGCGGTTGGCTCTGGCTGGCCGAAGTCCACTCGCCCGGTTTCGACGGCACTTGGTGGCGTGCCAACGTGACGCAATTCGCGATCCCCTCCGCGAGTGCCCTCAGCTACTGGGGAGAGACTCTGGCTTGGGCGACCTGGCCGGCGTGGCCTCTCGCGATCTGGGCCCTGTGGGAGGCGCGCCACCGAACATGGGAGCCCGGCAGGTGCATGCTGATCGCGGCGTTTTTTGCGACGATCGGCGTCCTGTTTTTTCTGGACGATCCGCGCGAGGTCTATTCGCTCCCGCTCCTCCTTCCCCTTGCGCTTCTTGCGGGGGCCGGGGTACCGAGCCTGCGTCGCGGAGCCGCCAATGGGCTCACGTGGTTCGGCTTCATGAGCGCCGCTTTCCTCGGCGTGCTGATGTGGCCGGGGTGGGTCGCGATGATGACCGGATTTCCCTCGCGGATAGCGGGCCGGTTCTCCGCGCTCGAGCCCGGCCACGTTCCACAGTTCTCATGGGTACCGTTCGCGATAGCGCTGGTGCTCACGCTCGCCTGGCTTTGGCTGATCCTGAAGAGCGAGCGCTCGCCTTTCCGCAGCGTGACCTTCTGGGCGGCGAGCATCACGCTTCTGTGGGGTCTTGCCATGACCCTGATCCTCTCCTGGATCGATTACGGGAAAAGCTACCGCCCCGTCGCTCAGGCTCTGAAAAAAAATATTCCGGCGGGCACCCGCTGCATCGAGAGCCGGGGGCTTGGCGAATCGCAGCGCGCCGTGTTCGACTATCATGCCGAGATCATCACGCAACGGCCCGAATACGGCGCCGAAGGCCGGTGTCCGGTTCTCCTGGTTCAGGCCCGAGTAGGAGAATCCGACGATATCGGACCCGGGTGGAAGTTGTTATGGGAAGGCAGGCGGCCGCGCGACCGCGAGCGCTATCGCCTCTATCAAAGACCGCGGTGAGCAAGCTCATTCGATCGCCCGCGTGGAAAGCGCTGGCCGCGCATCAGAAAACGATCGCGGCCACGAGCCTCTCCGAACTGTTCGCCGCGGACGCTTCGCGCGCCCGGGGGTTCTTTCTCGAAGCCGGTGGCCTCCTGCTCGACTATTCCAAGCACCGCGTCGACTCACATGCGATGCGACTTCTCGTCGGACTCGCCGAGCAAGCGCAAGTGCCCGGGTGGATCGTGCGCATGTTTGCAGGTGAAGCCATCAACAACACCGAGGGACGCGCCGTGCTTCATACAGC
>DATDGA010000405.1:0-5824 GCA_036522335.1 Burkholderiales bacterium | reverse complement strand
ACCGACGGGCTGTTCCGCATGTTTGACTCCAAACACCGAGTGGTCTCCGGGATCCGAAACCTCGGGTTGAACCTTGCAAACTCCAATCCGGTCATAAAGACCTTGCTTGCACGCCGCGCAATCGGGATCGGCGGGGGCTTCACTCGCAGGGACCCATCAAGGGAACCATCATGAAGGTACGGATGCAGGTTCTGTTTCTCGCTTCGATCCTTGCGACGACGGCGCTTGCCGATGAAGGTTCGGTCAGGCGAGGTGTCGAAGCGCGTTTCGACGGGATCAAAATCGACAGCGTGACCAAGACGTCCTATGCCGGACTCTACGAAGTCGTGGTGGGGGAGTCGATCTTCTATACCGACGAGAAGGTCAACTTCGTGTTCAAAGGCGAGATCATCGACGCGCGCACCCAGAAAAATTTCACCGAGGAGCGTCAGCAGAAGCTGTCCGCGATAAAGTTCGATGACTTGCCTCTCGAGCTTGCGATCAAGCAGGTACGGGGCGGCGGCAAACGAGTGGTGGCCATTTTCTCCGATCCGTTCTGTCCCTATTGCAGGAACCTCGACCGGGCATTGCTGCGCGAAGACGACATTACCATCTACATATTTTTCTATCCCATTCTTCGGACCGAATCGCCGGAAAAGGCGCGAGCCATCTGGTGCTCGCCGGACCGCGCCAAGGCCTATTACGACTTCATGCTGAACGGGCGGGATCCCGCGCCCGCGAATGCCTGCACCGCGCCGGTCGACCAATGGCTTGCGCTCGGCCACAGGGTCGGTGTGAGGGCGACGCCGACGAGCTTCACGGTCAACGGGCAGCGCATTCTCGGCGCTCGTCCCGAAGAGTTGGTCAAGCTGATCGGCGAAGCCAAGAGATAGATTGATTTCGACCCCGCCCGATCCCCGTTAGGGTATCGGTGCGCCGGCCGGGCTGGGCTTCACTCCCTTCGGAAGAAGGACCCACATTCTCGTCTGCTGGCGCATTCTTCCCGCTTGGGCTCCGGCTTCGGCGCCGAATCCCCAGAAAAAATCCGCGCGCACCGGATTGCGGATCGCCCCGCCCGTATCCTGGGCGAGGACGAGGCGCGCGAGCGGCGCCGCGCTGGCGGGGAAGGTCGTAGCGAGAAATACCGGAGCCCCGAGAGGCACGTATCGCGGATCGACGGCAATCGAGCGGCCCGCCGTGAGCGGCACACCGAGCGCGCCGACCGGACCGTTCGCGGGGTCTGCGAGGGGGAGCTCGCGAAAAAATACGAAGCTTGGGTTCTGGTTGAGAAGTTCTTCCACGCGTTTCGGATTCGTGGCCGCCCAGGACTTGATAGCCTGCATTGAGGCCTCCCCCACCTTGAGCTCGCCTTGGTCGACAAGATAGCGCCCGATCGACTGAAAGGGATGGCCGTTCTGGTCGGCATAGCCGACGCGGAGCATCTCGCCGCCCTCGAGCTGGATCCGCCCCGAGCCCTGGATGTGGAGGAAAAACGCTTCGATCGGATCGTCGACCCATAAGATTTCCTTCCCCGCCATGGGCGCCGCACCGCGCGCGATTTCCGCGCGCGAATAGTACGGCACGACCTTCCTTCCCTCCAGGCGCCCGCGCAGGCGCAGGCCGCGCAGTTCCGGATTGGTGGCGGAAAGGTCGATGGTGAGGAGATCGTCCGGAGGACCGTAAAGCGGGTAGACGAACGGTGACATCCTCGCACGGCTGCCGCGCAGGAGCGGTTCGTAGTAGCCGGTGACCAGTCCGTCCAGCGTGCCGTCCGGGTTGGCGAGGCGCCAGGGAACGAAGTTCTCTTCGAGGAAGCGCCTCGCTTCCTCATCGGAGGGCGAGCGAAGTTCCATCGCACGGGCGCAAACACCGCGCCACGCCTCGCGAAAGCGCAACGCTTGGCAGGAGGATAGGAGCGTGGTCCAGGCAAGCCCTTGTTCTCCGTTCCTCCAACCCGTCAGCGCGCTGAACTCCACCTGTTCGAACAAATTGACTCGGGGCGCGACGACTGGTGGCCCGGGGCATACCGGGCAGGCCGGGGAGTTGTCCTGCCCGGGCTGGAGGGCACAGCCAGCGAGAGCCAGTCCAGACGCGAAAAAAAACAGCCGTCGCAGATGCTCTATCATCGGTTTTCGGATGGATCGAGGAAGTATATCGACGTGAGTTCCGGATTGTGGGTCATCGTGCTTGAGGCGGGGCTGGCGCTCGCGTTGCTTGGCTTTATCGTTTGGTGGACCCTGCCGGGGAAACCGGAAAGCACTGATCACGGCGGGCGACCGTCCGACCGAAGCGACGACGGGTCTCCACGCCGCTAATCCACGTCCTCAGTGCAAGACGCGAGGCACCGACAGAGTGAATTCCGGAATCGGCGCTTCGAACTGAGTGCCGTCTTCGGCGACCATCTGGTAGCTTCCTCTCATCGTTCCAACCGGCGTCGCGATCGCCGTCCCGCTCGTGTATTCGAAGCTCTCGCCGGGCTTGAGCAACGGCTGCGCGCCAACCACGCCCAAGCCCTTCACTTCCTGCACCTGGTTGCGACCGTCGGTGATGATCCAGTGGCGCGAGATCAACTGCGCGGGCGTGCTGCCTTGGTTTCGGATGGTGATGGTATAGGCGAAAACGAAACGACCGTTCTCTTCGTCGGACTGCTCCGCAACGTATTGCGTCTGGGAAGAAACTGCGACCTCGTACTTTTTTTCCGCGACCATGCGGCCATTCCACACCAATTCGCGCGGACTGACAAGGGCGATGACCGCGGGTTTCATGCGGCAGCGGACGAATCCAAGTAGAATTTCCGGCCATGCCTGCACGCACCTTCCGAATTGCCCCGAGCATCCTGTCCGCAGACTTCGCGCGGCTCGGCGACGAGGTGGCTGCGGTCGTCGCGGGCGGCGCCGACATGATTCACTTCGACGTGATGGACAATCATTACGTGCCGAATCTTACGATGGGGCCGCTGGTGTGCAAGGCGATCCGTCCGCTCACGGAATGCCTGATCGACGTTCACCTCATGGTGAAACCGGTCGACCGGATCATTCCAGACTTCGCTCGTGCCGGCGCGAACATCATCAGCTTCCACCCGGAGGCAAGCGAACACGTCGATCGTTCGGTCGGTTTGATTCACGACGCGGGCTGCAAGGCGGGTATCGTATTGAATCCCGCGACACCCTTGTCTTGTCTCGATCACGTCCTGCACAAACTGGATCTGGTGCTGATCATGTCGGTGAACCCGGGATTCGGCGGGCAGGAGTTCATCCCGCACGCCCTGGAAAAGTTGCGCGGCGCGCGCAGAAAGATCGACGATTCCGGGCGCTCCATCATGCTGGAAGTAGACGGCGGCGTGAACGCGGAAAACATAGCCGACATCGCGCGCGCCGGCGCGGACACGTTCGTCGCCGGCTCCGCGATCTTCGGCGCGAAGGACTACCGGGCGGCCCTGTCGCAGATGCGCAAGGCGCTTGCTGCGGTCACCGCTTGAGCGATGTCGGCGGGGCGCAACGACCCGTGTCCCTGCGGTAGTGGCAGGAAATACAAGCATTGCCATGGTGCGATCGCACCGATGTCGGGCCAGTCGCCCCAGCCGGCCGGTTTCGATGTGAGGCGATCTCTGGAGCGGGCATGGGGTCTGCATCAACAGGGATTTCTGTTAGAAGCCGAGGCGCTGTACCAGGATGCGTTGAAGCGCTCGCCGCGGAATGCCGAAGCCATGAACATGCTGGGCATCCTTTGCGCACAGCGTGGAGATCCGTCGCTGGCGTCGGAGTGGATCGGAAAGGCCATCTCAGTCGATCCGCAAAGCCCGGCCTACCACTTCAACTTGGGGAAAGCGCTCCGTCAGCTGTCGCGGCCCGTTGAAGCCGCCCGGACTCTGGAGCGGGCGGTCGCCTTGCGCGGCGAATACGCAGAGGCCCTCAATGAACTCGGCCTGGCTCAGATGGAAGCCGGGGATCTGGAAGCCTCGAAGACCGCGTTTCGTCGCGCCCTGTCGCTGCAACCGCGCTACTTCGAGGCCCAGAACAATCTGGGATTGGCTTGGTACAAGCAGGGCGGATATGAAGAAGCAAGCTCCAGCTTTAACCGGGCTATGGAACTCGATCCGCGCTCCGCCGAAGCGCGGAGCAATCTCGGCATGGTGTACCGGGCGCAGGGTTACAGGGCAAGGGCCGCCGAGAGCTACCGGGCCGCGCTGGCGCTGAGTTCGCGGGATCCCGTAAGCTTGAGCAATCTCGGTAATGCCTTCATCGACCTCGCCGAGTACGGACAGGCTATCACCTGTTTTCGCGAGGCGACGACGCTTGCTCCGGATAACGCGGAAGCGCATTGCTACTGGGGAACGGCGTATCACTGCAACGGGCAGCCGCTACTCGCCGCCGAGAAATTTTCCGAGGTGCTGGCAAGAAATCCCGAGCATATCGAAGCATTGATCGGACTCGGCGCGGCCCTGCATGATCTCGGGCACGTTGACGAGGCTATCGCAACATACAGGCGCCTGCTGAAGCTTCGTCCCGAGGATGCGCAAAGGCATTCGGCCTTGCTGTTCTTCCTGTTGTACTCCCCTGGGATCACCTCTGAGAGCCTCTTCGCAGAACACCGTGAGTGGGCGAGAAAGCACGCGGGCAATCTGGCTTCGCGTTCCCTCCCGCATCGGAACTCGCCAGAGCCGGAGCGCCGGCTGAGGGTAGGTTACGTATCGGGCGACTTGCGCAGTCATCCAGTCGGGTACTTCTTCGAGCCCGTGCTGGCACACCACGAACGCGCCGGCTTCGAGATTTTCTGCTACTACAACCTGGCTTTCGTCGACGCCCTGAGCGAGAGGCTTCGCGGCCTTTCAGACGCCTGGCATGTCATTTCGAAGCTTGACGATGCGGCGGTGGATGAGCTTGTTCGCAATGACGGCATCGACATTCTCGTGGATCTGAGCGGGCACACCGTGTACAACCGATTGGCCCTGTTCGCGCGAAAACCCGCGCCGGTGCAGGCGACTTGGCTCGGATACCTCGGCACGACCGGGCTCGAATCCGTCGACTATCGCATTACCGATCGCTACGCGAGTCCGGAAGGATTGCTGGACCCCTTCCATACCGAGCGATTGCAGCGTTTGCCCGACAGCCAATGGTGCTACCAAGCTCCGGCGGATTGTCCGGAGGTCGCGGAGTTGCCGGCGATGAAGGCGGGGTTCGTCACCTTTGCCTCGTTGTCCACTCTCGCAAAGATCCGGCCGCCGGCAATCGAGCTTTGGTGCCGCCTGCTCGAGCGCATGCCCGGGGCGCGCCTGGTCATCGTGGCGAAGGGGCTTGAATCGATACGGGAGGAGTATCTTGCCCGTTTTGCGGACCGCGGGATCGCAGCCGAGCGGGTCAAGCTGCTGGGCGGACAACCCTTCGGCGACTATCTCGCTTTGCACAATTCCGTGGATCTCATACTCGACACGTTTCCCTATGCGGGAGGCACGACCACGACCCATGCGCTTTGGATGGGCGTACCCGTAGTTTCGCTCGCGGGCGACACTTCGCCTTCGCGCAGCGGGGCGAGCCTGCTCAGCGTGGTCGGCCTGCAGGAGCTTGTGGCCGAGACTCCAGAGCAGTATCTGGACATTGCGTCCGAACTTGCAGGAGATCTGCCGCGACTTTCGGCGCTGCGCTCCGGCATGCGCAAGCGCATGACCGAGTCTGCGCTGATGGACCCGGTGCGCTTCACGCGCAATTTGGAGCAGGCTTATCGCTCGATGTGGCGACGCTGGTGCGACGATCGGAAGGCGAGCTGACGATGAACGCATTGCTCGAGCGCATCCGCAGCATTGTGGGCGCAAGCGGATTGATCGAGGCCCCTCGGGAATTCGCCCCGT
>DATDGA010000404.1:0-1500 GCA_036522335.1 Burkholderiales bacterium | reverse complement strand
GCTCCCCGGGCGAGCTCCACCACCGCGCCGACGATCGCGTCGGTCTCCAGAGGCCGGCGCTTCTCGACGTCCTGATGCATGGAGATCTTGGCGCCGGCGAGTTTCCTGGCGATGTCGATGCGCTCATCGACGGTCACCGGGACGCGCACGCCGTAGGCCTCGGCCACGCGCATCGCCTCTTCCATCAGCTTGCGGATCAGGGAAAGCAGCGCTTCGCTGGCGTTGATGTCGTTCATGTGGGCGAGCGCCAGCGCCGCCACCGGATTGTAGGAAAGATTTCCGATCAATTTGGTCCAGATCTCGACGCGGATGTCCGCGGCGAGCCTGGCTTCGAATCCGGCCGCGTTCATTGCCGCCGCGAGCCGCTCGGCGCGTGCGGATCTCTTGCGATCGGGCTCGCCGAGGATGAAGACCCGGCCTGCGGTGTGGCGGATCACGCCGGGCTCGACCACTTCCGCCGCGGCATGCACCACGCAGCCCAGAATGTGTTTGGGAGCTAGCGCCGCGAAATGCCCGCCCGAGGGATCGAGGCAGGCGACGGGCCGCCCGTCGAAGCGCCCGCCTTCCCTGAAAAAATACCACCAGGGCAAACCGTTGATCGCCGGGATCACCGTGGTGCCGGGACCGACAAGCGTCTTCAAACGCGGCAGCATCGCGCCTATCGAATAGGTCTTCAGGCAGACAAAGACCGCGTCCTGCGCACCGAACTCGGCCGGATCATCCGAGGCGGGAATCGAGTAACTGTCGGTTGAGTTTCCGGAGACGAGCGTGAGCCCACGAGCGCGCAGCGCTCCCAGGTGAGCGCCGCGCGCGACGAGGCACACCTCATGTCCAGCCCTCGCGAACCACGCCCCGACGAGTCCGCCTATCGCACCGGCGCCGACAACGCAGATTTTCACGTCTTGGCCGGTTCCGCGGCGAGTATGAAATCCCGGACCGGAGCGATCTGATCCTCGCTCTTCAACCAGGGTGCGTGGCCGATTCCGGCGAATTCGACGACCTCGACGCGCGGCCCGCCCTCCCTCATCCGCCTGACGGTCGACTCGAGCAGCAGGTCGGACTTCGCGCCGCGCAGCACCAGCGTCGGGCATTCCACCGCATCCCAGGTCTGCCAGAGATCGATGCCCAGCAGAAAGTCGTTGCCGAACTCGATGCCGGCGTCGCCGCCGCGGCGAAACGTGCCCACGATCGCCGGGTCGCAAGCGAGCGTATAGGCGCCGTTTGCTCCGCGCCTCGAGCCGTATTCGGCGAGGCGGCGCCACTGCTCGTCCTCCAGCGGTCCGAACGGGGCGCAGGTCTGGCGAAGGTGGCGCTCCACTTCTTCGAGGTTTGCGAATCGGGCGCTGTCTCCGGTCGAGGCGAGCTTGAGCCGCATCAGCGCGGACCAGGGAATCAGCGGCCCGACGTCGTTCAGGACCAGGCGGCGAATCGGAGAGCCGGATTTTGCCGCGAGCATCATCCCGACGAGGCCTCCCATCGAGGTTCCGATCCAGTCGATCC
>DATDGA010000403.1:0-6385 GCA_036522335.1 Burkholderiales bacterium | reverse complement strand
GGGCCTCGCGAGCGGCTTGCGCGCGCTGCAACCGCTGGGATTCGCCGGCTGCAACCTGACGATCCCGCACAAGCAGGACGCGATGAAGATCGTGAACGAGGTGGACGCGCTGGCGAAGGCCATCGGCGCGATCAGTTGCGTGATCGTCAGGCCCGACGGGTCGCTCGCCGGCACCAACAACGACTGCTACGGCTTCATCCACAACATCAAGCAGGAGCAGCCCGGCTGGCGGGCGGACTCGGGGCCGATCGTAGTGATCGGCGCGGGCGGCGGCTCGCGCGCGGTGTGCTACGGGCTCGCGCAGGAAGGAGCGAAGGAGATTCGCCTCCTCAACCGCACGTTCGCGCGCGCGAAGCGCATCGCCGAGGAATTCGGCGGCCCGATCGAGGCCCTGCCCTGGGAGCAGCGCCACGACGCGCTCGACGATGCGGCGATGGTCGTGAACACGACTAGCTGCGGCATGGTCGGCCAGGGCGCGCTCGACCTGAAGCTGGACAAGCTGCCGAAGCGCGCACTCGCCGCCGACATCATCTACATCCCGCTCGAGACGCCGTTTCTCGCCGCCGCGCGCAAGCGCGGAAACCGGACGGTCAACGGCCTCGGGATGCTCCTGCACCAGGGGCGGCCCGCATGGAAAGCGTGGTTCGGGATCGAGCCCGAGGTGACGGCAGAGCTGCGGGCGACGATCGAGAGGACGATCTAGGCTGTTTCCGCGGCGCTCCGGGCTATTTCCGCAGCGTCGCCGAGTATTCCGCCGGATCGAACCCGATCAATAAGGCCGACCCGGCCTCGACGACAGGCCGCTTGATCGCGCTGGAGTTCTGCGCAAGCAACGCGAGGGCGCGCGCTTCGGTGAGTTTCTCGCGCTGCGCTTCCGGAATCTTCCGCCAGGTCGGCCCGCGCGAATTCGCGAGCGTCTCCCAACCGGCGCGAGCGGCCCACTCCTTGAGTTTCCCCTCCGGGACGCCGTCCTTCCTGTAGTCGTGAAAATCGTAGGCGATCTTTTTCGAATCCAGCCATGCCAACGCCTTCTTCATGGTGTCGCAATTGCGGATGCCGTAGATCTTCGGCTTCATGTCTTCCCCCGTACCTCGACGGGCGAGCGACTAGTTCTTCATCCGCGCCTTGACCGGGTCCTTGACGTTCTCGATCTTGTCGATCTCGACGTTCTGTACCTCCCCGCCGACCTTCTCGACGCGGCGGATGTAGATGGTCTGGATGATGTCGCGCGTTTCCGGATCGATGGCGATCGGCCCGCGCGGGCTCTCCCACTTCATGCCCTTGGCCGCCGCGATCAGGCTTTCGCCGTCGGTCTTGCCGCCGGTCTTTTTCAGCGATTCGTAGATCAGGTGCATGCCGTCGTAGCCGCCGACCGAGTAGATGTCCGGATTGCGCTTGAACTTTGCGTTGTAGGCCTTTACGAACTCCCTGTTCCTTTCGGACGAGTGCCTGAAGTCATAGTGATACGCAGTGATTATCCCGACGCTCGCGTCGCCGATGGCGGCGAGCGCAGCCTCGTCGACGATCTCGCCCTGCCCAAGCACCTTGGTCTTCTTGGGATCGATGCCGAGCGCGACGAGCGCCTTGACGAAAGCCGAAGGCTGGGTACCGCCCGGCACGAAAACGAAGATTCCCTCCGGATTGAGGTCCTTCATGCGCTGGACGAAGACCAGGAAGTCCGGGTTGGCGACGGGCATGCGGACCGAGCCCACGATTTCGCCGCCCGCCTCCTTGAATGCGCGCTGGAACGCGGCTTCGGCGTCGAGGCCCGGTCCGTAGTCCGAGACCATGGTGTAGACCTTCTTGATCCCGTTCCTCACGGCCCAGGCCCCGAGGGTCTCGCAGTTCTGCGGAACGGTGACCGAGGCCCGCGCGAGGTACGGCGACTTCGTCGTGATGATCGACGTGGCGGCGTTCATCACCACCATGAATTTCTTCGCTTCTGACGAGATGTCGGCCGCGGCGATCGCGTTCGGGGTGAGCGCGAATCCCGTGAGAATGTCCACCTTGTCGCGGACCACCAGCTCCTGCGCGAGCCGCTTGGCGACATCGGGGAACGGGCCGCCGGCGTCGCGCCGGATGATCTCGATCTTCTTTCCGGCCACCGTGTCGCCGTGCTGCTCCATGTAGAGTTTGATGGCGTTGTCGATCTGCGCGGCCGGGTCGGCGAATTGTCCGGTGTAGGTCAGGATGACCCCGATCTTGACCGTGTCCTGCGCGACCGCGAGCGGCGCGGCGAGGACAGCGGCGAGACCGAAGAGCGCGGCGGATATTCTTCGCATAGGCAGTTCCTCCTTGATTTGACGCGAGGGCTCGCAGGCGTCTTCGCCGCGAGTCCCGTTACCTATCGTAGCGGCAATTCGGGCGGCGCCACAACCCCGTACGCGACTCCGCGTTCCCGGATCCTGCCCACACCAGTGGGCAGCGGTCACCGTCGAACGGACGAGATCTGAACCAGCTAGCCCTTACCCGAGCTTCGCCCGGAAGTGGTCCCAGGTGCGCTTGAAGAGTCCCGCGTTCCACAGCTTCTCGCGGCACAGCGCGATTTCCTCCTCGCTGAAGACGTAGGGCTTGCCGATCTGCAGCGCCATGTATTGCCGGTAGGCGTTTTCCTCCATGTAGTTCGCGAGCACGAAGGCTTCGACGATGTCCTTGCCGACGGTCACCGCGCCATGCGATTTCATCAGCGCCGCCGGCCGGTCGCCAAGCGTCGCTGCGAGGCGATCGGCCATCGCCCGGGTGTTGATCGAGTTCGGAGAATCGAGCAGCGGAACCGGATATACGAGCGACCCCTGCGCGTACACGGGCTTGTAGGCCTCCCCGACCATGGTGAGGAAGGTCGACCACTTCGGGTGCGCGTGCACGATCGCCCTGACCTCGGGCCGCACCCGGTAGATGCCGCAGTGCAGGTGGCGCTCGAGCGGCGCGTTGCCTTTGCCCTCGATCTGGGTCGCTTCGAGGTCGATGGTGCAGATGTCATCGACCGTGAGCCGGCTGCGCTGGCACGAGCCGATGTTGATGAGGATGCGATTGTCGTCGAGGCGGATGCTGCAATGGCCGTTGTAGTCGATGATGTCGGACCGTTCGAGCATGCGGATGCAATCGACCAGCTGTGCTTTGAGCTCGGACTGCGGCGCGCCCTCACCCACCTGCTTCAACGTGGCCTGCGACATGACCTGCCTCCTTCGGTAACCGTCACCAGTTTACCTGGCTGCGGACCTGGCTGCGCCACAGATCCCAGGCGCGCATGCCGGCGGTCTGGTTGACCGCGTCGGCGAGCCGGCCTTCCTCGTCGTCCAGCGCAGCGATCGGCGCACCGCCCTTGAGCGCCAGCGTCCAGTGCTGGATGCGGGCATTGACTTCGGTGTACACGGCGCGGAACACCGCAGTCTGCAGCGTCGGTCCGCAGGCGACGCTGCCGTGCGCGCGCATGAGCACGATGTCCTTCTTGCCCATGACCGCGGCGAGCGCGATGCCTTTGGGCGCGTTGTTGACCAGCATGTCGGTAGCGCCGAACTTCTTACCGATGTCGAACACGGGCGCGCCCCCAGCGATGAAGGCCGCGTTGTGGAACATCGCTTGCATCTGCACGCCGACCAGCCCGAACGGGATCACCGACGGAGAATGGCTGTGCACGACCGACATGATATCGGCCCTCGCCCTGTAGATTTCTCCGTGGATGAAGCGCTCGAGAAAACTGCGGCGACCGTTGGCGTCGCAGGGATTGCTGTCCAGGTCGTACTCGATGATGTCCTCGGGAGTCACCAGCGCCGGGGCGATCGAGCGCGCCATCAGATAGCGGTCGGGCGCCTGAGGGTGGCGCATCGAAACGTGGCCGAAGCCGTCGACCACCCCTTGCGCGACCAGGATACGGCTCGCGGCGGCCAGATCCGCGACCAGATCGCGTGCGACCGGGCCGCCGGACTCGGGTGCGTCAGCGCTCATGTCTTCTCCGTTGCGAAAATCAGATTATGACCCTGGTCGCTGTGCTTTTCGGAAAAATTTCCTCAGGCGTGAACTGGCGCTGTGCGATGCCCTGCTGATGCGTGTACAGCGCCATCTGTTCCCAGGTCGCGCGATTTTCCTCGATTCCGTAGGGAAACGGATCTCCGCCGAACCTGTCGCGCATTTTGCGCGCGTAGGTGGAAAGCCACGCAAGCGGATAACGCGACACCGCGGGGTCGAGCAGGCGTTCGACGCTGCGGCGCTTGGATTCCTGGAACGCATTGTAGAGATTGCGCGCGGCCCAGGGATGCTCGTCCAGGATCCGCTTTCTCATGGCGATGATGTGCATGATCGGCCAGACCCTGGTTCGCTCGTAGTACTCCTCCTCCATCTCCAGATAATCGGGGAAGAGGCGCGCCACGTCGGGATGACCCTCGAGGAAGCAGTTCGGCGGGCGCGCAATGATGGCGCAGTCGATCTCGCCGGAGGCCAGGAGCTCGCTCAGGGATTTGTCGGCGACGCGCGCGAGCTTCAGCCCTTTGGGAAGATCGAGCTCGACCTTTTCCTGGCGGCCGGGCGCGTTCGCGCCCGCCTGGATCCAGTGCACGTCGGTGAGCTTCACGCCCATGTCGTTGTGCATCCATCCGCGCATGTATACGGCGGCGGAGTGCGCCCACTCCGGCGAGCCGACTTTCCTGCCCTTTAAATCCTCGACGGTCTTGATCCCGCTCTTCTTGTTCACGTAGAAGGAGCTGAAGCGGAACAGCCGCGAGCACACGACCGGAAGGCCGATGATGTCGCTGTCCTTGCGCGTGACCTGCGCCGCGAATTTAGCGAACGAAAGCTCGGACAGATCGAACTCGCGATTGGCCGTGAAGCGCGCGAAGCACTCGTGGTGGCCGAGGGTGAGCCAGTTATGATCGATTCCTTCTGCCCGCACCAAGCCCAGCCGGAAATCCAGGAAGTGATCGTAGTCCGTCGTCGCAATGCAAAGACTCAGTTTCGACACGCGTTGTCCCGTAGGTTTTCGCAACGGCGATGATAGCGGATCTGTCCGCCGCCATCGGCCGGAAGCTGACTAGGACACCCCTGGCGGCTCGCATCAGATGCAGGTGCATGTCGCGGACTGTGTCTGCTAGAATGCATCCCCCCTGATCTGTCTCCTGGGTTCCTCGCCCACCTTGCGACAGCTGATACGAAAAGCCCTATCGCAGTTCCGGCTGGACAGTATTCGCAGCCAGATTCTGGCCTTTGCAATTCTTGCCGCGCTCATCCCGTCTCTCATCATCTCGCTCATCGCCTACGCGCAGAACCGCAGCGCGCTCACGGAGAAAATCACGCAGGAGTTGGTCACCACCGGGTCGCAGGCCGGGCGGGAAGCCGACGTGTGGCTCAAGGAGCGTCTCTACGACCTGCGCGTGTTCGCCAACTCGTCTGTCGTGTCCGAAACCGTATCCCGCCGCGGCCAGCCGGGACGTCTAGTGGAGTACCTCAACTCCGTCCGCGCGCGCTTCGCCGATTACGAAGAACTCCAGCTTGTCGATGCAAAAGCCGGGTTGGTCGCGAGCAGTGCGCGTCGTGCGGGCCCGGCGCGTTTGCCCGAGGGGTGGGCAAGAACGTTTGAGTCGTCGCGGAGCCTGGTCAGTGAACCGTACTGGGACGAGAAGGCACAAAAAATGATCGTCGTTCTCGGCGTACCCGTTCTGCAAGCCAACGGTCGAATTTCGGGGGCGTTGGTTGCGCGCACCAACTTCTCGGAACTCACGCAAGTCCTTCGTGTTTTCAGCGCCCGTGCGGCGGGACACGTGTATCTGACAACTGCCCAGGGAACGCTGATTGCCGATTCTCGGAGTGGACCTGTCACCCGCAAGGCGATGGGCTTGGCGCCGAAGACCGCGGATCGATTGCTTGCCGCCGACGGCGAGGTCGTCGAGCACCGTGGTGTCGACGGAGTCGAGGTCTTGGGAAGCGCGCAACGTCTGTCTCAGGCCGCATGGCTTGCGGTGGCGGATACGCCGGTGGCCGATGCCTATCGTCAGGCGATCCGGTTGCGAAACGTGGCCTCGCTCGTCATTGGGGCCCTCCTCGTCGTAATCGCCATCGTGGCGTACTGGCTGTCTGCGCTCATTGCGCGGCCTCTGGGACGCCTGACGAGCGCCGCGGCCGAGGTTTCGGCAGGAAATCTGTCCGTAGGGCTTCCCGTCGGCGGGGGCGGAGAAGTGGGCTACCTTACCCAGGTCTTCAATACCATGGTCCAAAGCCTGCGCAAGCACCATGACGAACTCGAACACCTGTCGCTGACCGACACCCTGACGGGCTTGAGCAACCGGCGGCATTTGATGAACCTCTTGACGCATGAATTCGAGCGCGCGAGGCGGGCCAATCAGCCTTTCTCGATTCTCATGCTGGATGTCGACCACTTCAAGACATACAACGACAC
>DATDGA010000402.1:0-7628 GCA_036522335.1 Burkholderiales bacterium | reverse complement strand
CACGCCGGCAGGATTTTCTCCTCGACGTCGCGCGCCCACAGCGAATACTCCGTCTGCAGCGCGGTAATGGGGTGGATCTTCGAGGCGCGGCGCAGCGAGGTCGGTCCCGCTTCGGACAGGCCGAGGAAGCGAACCTTGCCGGCCTTGACCAGGTCCGCCATCGCGCCGACGGTGTCCTCGATGCGCACGTCCGGATCGATGCGGTGCAGGTAATAGAGGTCGATGGTGTCGATGCCGAGCTGCTTCAAGCTCGCGTCGCAGGCCGAGCGCACGTATTCGGGCGTGCCGTTGTAGGCCTTAGTGCCGTCGGGGTTGTCGATGTTACCGAACTTGGAGCAGACGAGGACCCTGTCGCGCCGGCCTTTCAGCGCGCGGCCGAGCATGCGCTCGTGCCGGCCCTTCATGTAGCGGTCGGCGGTGTCGAACAGCGTGACGCCGAGCGCGATCGCGCGGTGGACGGTGTCGATCTGCACTTCGTCGTCGCGCTCGCCGAAGTTCGTCGTGGCGCTTCCGGCACCCAAGCCGATCGCGGAAACCGTCGGACCGTTCTTGCCGAGTTTGCGGTATTTCATGCCCTCACCCTACCCTCTCCCGGAGGGAGAGGGAAAAGAATCGCGTCGTCCCCGCAAAGCTTGCCCCCGACCACGATCGGGGGGCGGGGACCCAGCGGCTTCGGTGCAAACGCACTGGATTTTGCGCGGGAATGACGCAGTCATTGTTCATCAATCTGCCTTTATTCCCGCGGCCTGGATGACCGGCGTCCAGCGTGCGAGTTCGCTCTTCACCCAGTCGCCGAGCTCCTCCGGCGTTCCGGGGGCCGCCGCCACGCCCTGCTTGAGAAAGGTTTCCTGCGTTTCGGGACGCCGCAGGATGTCGCCGATCTCGCGGTTGAGCTTCATCACGATCGTACGCGGGGTTTTCGCCGGTGCGAAGAGGCCGAACCAGAGTTTCGCTTCCATGCCCGGGATGCCGGCTTCCACGGCGCTTGGAATTTCCGGCGCGCCCGCGAAGCGCGTGCCGGAGGACACCGCGAGCGCTTTCACCTTGCCCGCCTTCAACTGTGCGTGCGCGGTGAGCGGCGACAGGAACGAGACCTGCACCTCGCCTCCCAGTACGGCGGTGAGCGCGTTGCCCGCGCTCTTGTAGGGGATGTGCTGGAGCGGAATCCCGGTGATCTTCTTCAGGAGCTCGCCTGCGAGGTGGCTGGTCGAACCGTTGCCGGCCGAGGCGTAGGCGAGGTCGCCTTTTTGTTTTGCGTAGGCGATGAACTCCTTCGCCGTCGAGACGGGCACCGCGGGATTCACGACCAGCACCACCACGCCTTGCGCCACCATGGTCACCGGCTCGAAATCCCGGACCGGGTCGTAAGGGAGATCTTTCCCGTAGAGAGTCACCGCGCTCACCATCGGACCGATGTGCCCCATCACCAGGTTGTAGCCGTCGGGCGGCGACTTGGCGACGATGTCCGTGGGAATGGTGCCGCCGGCGCCCGAGCGGCTGTCGACGATCACCGGCTGCCCCCAGCGTTCCAGCAGGCGCTGCGCGAGATAGCGCGAAAGATAGTCGGCGGTGCTGCCCGTGCCCTGTCCGAAGATGTGGATGGGCTTCGACGGATAGCTCGCCGCCGGATCCTGCGCGTGCGCCGCCGTCGAAACCGCGGCGGACGCGACAATGAACGCAGCGGCGAACGATGTTTTCATCTGCTCAGTCGAGCTTCGCGCCGGCGGCCTTGACGATGGTCGCCCAGCGCGCGATGTCGGTCTTGATCTGCGCGGCGAATTCCTCCGGCGTATTCGCCACCGGGTCGATGCCGTCCCTCTCCAGGCGCTCCAGAAAATCCGCGCGGCGGATGATTCCGACCGAGTCGTCGTGGATCCTGTTCACGATCTCGCGCGGCGTGCCGGCGGGCGCCATGAAACCGTACCACGCGGTGATGTCGAAGCCGGGCAGGGTCTCTGCGATCGCGGGGACATCCGGCAGCGCCTTGGAGCGCTTCGGGCCGGTGACGCCCAGCGCCTTGAGCTTGCCGCTGCGCGTGAACTGGATCGATGCGGTGATGCCGCCGAAGATGAGCGGCACCTGGTTGGCGAGCACGTCGGCGATGCCTTGGCCGAAGCCCTTGTAGGGGACGTGGATCATGTCCATATTGCCCGCCAGGCTGCGGATCGATTCCATGGCGAGGTGCTGCTGGCCGCCCGCGCCGGAGGAGGCGTAGCTGATCTTGCCCGGTTGCGCGCGCACCAGCGCGATCAGCTCTTTCACGTTGTTCGGGGGAAACGCGGGGTTGGCCATCAGCACGAACGGGCCCGCGGTGACGTTCACGATGGGCGCGAGATCGCGCACCGGGTCGTAGGGCAGCTTCGAATACAGGTGCGGCGCGATGGTGATGGTCGCGTCCGCGGCGAAGAGCAGCGTGTAGCCGTCGGGCGCCGCCTTCGCCACGTAGTCGGTGCCGATCGTGCCGCCCGCGCCGGTGCGGTTCTCCACCACCACCGACTGGTTCCACAATTTGGAAAGCTCGACCGACATGATCCGCCCGTAGATATCGGGCGTGCCGCCGGGGGGAAAGGTCACGATCGCCCTCACGGGCCGCGACGGGTAGCCCTGCGCCCACGCAGGGGAAACCAGCGTCGCCAGCACGGCGAGAGCCACCATCATTCTCGAGATCATTCGGTCCTCCTACGCATCCGGATTCCCGCGGATGGGGAAAGAATACCATCCGCAGAAAAGAAAAAGGCGGCCGTCTTTTTGTTGTTGGGCCGCCTCCGAACATCAGACTCCGCAGTTTTTTCTTGTTTTGCCCCTTCTCCCTTATTTTCTTTGTCGGAGTCTGCGTATGGCTGCGACCTGTGCGGCCACTGAAGCGAGCTCGGCTTCCACGGTGGCGACGTCCCGCTTGTCCTTGGCTTTTTCGCGAGCTTCCTCGGCGCGCTTCAGCGCTTCGTTCGCCTTCGCCTCGTCGAGGTCGCGGCCCCGGATCGCGGTGTCGGCGAGGACGGTGACGATCTTCGGCTGGACTTCGAGGATGCCGCCCGCGACGAAGATCAGCTCCTCGGGGGCGCCGTCGCCGGGGTGGATGCGCACCGAGCCGGGCTTGATGCGGGTGATGAGCGGGGCGTGCTGCGCATATATGCCGAGCTCGCCGGTTTCGCCCGGGAGCACGACGAACTCGGCCTCGCCCGAGTAGATGCTCTGCTCGGCGCTGACGACGTCGACGTGAAACTTGTGGGCCATTGGGCTTCGCGCCTGCGCCGCTATTGCAGCGACTTCGCCTTCTCCTGCGCTTCCTCGATGGTGCCGACCATGTAGAAGGCCTGCTCGGGCAGCGCATCGCAGTCGCCGTTCACGATCATCTTGAAGCCCTTGATGGTATCGGCGAGCGTCACGTACTTGCCCGGCGAGCCGGTGAAGTTCTGCGCCACGGTGAAGGGCTGCGAGAGAAAGCGCTGGATCTTGCGCGCGCGCGAGACGGCGAGCTTGTCCTCGGGCGCAAGCTCGTCCATGCCGAGGATCGCGATGATGTCACGCAGCTCCTTGTAGCGCTGCAGCGTCGCCTGCACGGCGCGCGTGGTGCTGTAGTGCTCCTCGCCGATGGTATTCGGGTCCACCTGCCGCGAGGTCGAGTCGAGCGGGTCCACGGCGGGATAGATGCCGAGCGACGCGATGTCCCGGGAAAGCACCACCGTGGCATCCAGATGGCCGAAGGTGGTCGCGGGGCTCGGATCGGTCAGGTCGTCGGCCGGCACGTACATCGCCTGCACCGAGGTGATCGATCCGGTCTTGGTGGAGGTGATGCGCTCCTGCAGGCGCCCCATTTCCTCGGCGAGCGTCGGCTGGTAGCCCACCGCCGAAGGCATGCGGCCGAGCAGCGCCGAGACTTCCACGCCGGCGAGCGTGAACCGGTAGATGTTGTCGATGAAGAGCAGGATGTCGCGCCCTTCGTCGCGGAACGATTCCGCCATCGTGAGGCCGGTGAGGCCCACGCGGAGTCTGTTCCCCGGCGGCTCGTTCATCTGGCCGAACACCATCGCGACCTTGGACTCCTCGAGGTTGTCGAGCTTGATGACTTCCGCCTCGATCATCTCGTGGTAGAAGTCGTTGCCCTCGCGGGTCCTCTCGCCCACGCCGGCGAACACCGACTGGCCGCCGTGCTTGGTGGCGATGTTGTTGATGAGCTCGAGCATGGTCACGGTCTTGCCGACGCCGGCGCCGCCGAAGAGGCCGATCTTGCCGCCCTTGGCGAAGGGGCAGATGAGGTCGATTACCTTGATGCCGGTCTCGAGCAGCTCGACCGAAGGCGAGAGCTCGTCGAACCTGGGCGCCGGCTGGTGGATCGAGCGGCGCACCTCGGTCTTGATCGGGCCGCCTTCGTCGATCGGGCGCCCGAGCACGTCCATGATGCGACCGAGCGTGCCCTTGCCGACCGGCACCGAGATCGGGCTGCCTGTGTTCTTCACCTTCATGCCGCGGCGCAGGCCGTCGGCCGAGCCCATCGCGATGCAGCGCACGATCCCGTCGCCGAGCTGCTGCTCGACTTCGAGTGTGAGGCCGGCCTCGGCGAAGGTCTTCTGGCCGGAGTCCTCGAGCACGAGCGCGTCGTAGATTCCCGGCATGGCCTCGCGCGGGAATTCGATGTCGATCACCGCGCCGATGCACTGGACGATGGTTCCTGAGGTTTGAGCTTCTGCCATGGTTTTCCGATCAAATCAAATTCGTTGTCTCAACAGTGTCATCGCGAGCTGTCATCCCGAGCGCGAGCGAGGGATCTCTGCCGGTGAGGTGCCATTCTTGCGTAAGGAGACTCCTCGTCGCCTGCGGCTCCTCGGAACGACAATGCCTGCTTTCCGTATGAACGTTCATACCGCCGCCGCTCCGCCGACGATCTCCGAGATCTCGTTGGAGATCGCCGCCTGCCGGTTCTTGTTGTAGACGAGCGTCAACTCGTCGATCAGGGTCTCGGCGTTGTCCGAGGCGGCCTTCATCGCCACCATGCGCGCCGACTGCTCGGAGGCGATGCTCTCGGCCACGAGCTGGAGAACGAGGCCTTCGACGTAGCGCGTCATCACTGCGTCGAGCACGGCGCGCGCGTCGGGCTCGTAGATGTAATCCCAGCCGCCTTCCTTGAGCGTGCTGCGGATCACGTCGCCCTGATCGCCGATGAACTCCTTGGGAATGGGGACCAGCGTGCCGTGCCGCGGGTCCTGCCGCATCGTGTTGAAGAAGCGCGTGAAGAAAACGTGCACCTCGTCGATCTCGCCGGCGATGTACTTGTCCAGCTGCACCTTAACCGGGCCGATCAGCTGCTCGAGCTTCGCCCGGTCGCCGATCTGCACGGCCTGCGAGACCACCTTGCCGCCCATGCGCTGGATGAAGCCCAGGCCCTTCGTGCCGATGGCGCAGAACTGCGCGTCGACGCCCGCCGCCTGCCATTCCTTGTACTGCTGCAGCATCAGCCGCAGCACGTTGGTGTTGAGGCTGCCGCACAGGCCCTTGTCGGTGGTGACCACGATGACACCCACGCTCTTCACCGGGCTGCGCTTCTCGAGGAAGGGATGCTTGTACTCGGCGCTCGCGTTGGACACGTGCATGGCGATCTGGAGCGCCTTGGAGACGTACGGGCGCGTCGCGCGCATGCGGTCCTGCGACTTCTTCATTTTCGAAGCCGCGACCATCTCCATGGCCTTGGTGATCTTCCGGGTGTTCTGCACACTCCGGATCTTCATCCGTATCTCTTTGGTGCCTGGCATCCTGTCCTCTTGTCGTCACCCCGCGAAAGCGGGGGTCCAGTGTCGTCAAAGTCGCTGGATTCCCGCGGGAATGACAGCTCTAAAAACTCCCGCTCTTTTTCCAGCCCTCGATCGCGGCCTTGAGCGCCTTCTCCTCGGCTTCGCTCAGATCCTTCTTGTCCTCCATCGTCTTCACCTGCGCGGCGTACTTCTCCTTGAGGTGATCGCGCAGCGACTTGTCGGCGGACAGCGCCTTGGCGATCTCGATGCCGTCGAAGTAGCCGTTGTTGACCGCGAACAGCGTCACCGCCATCTCCCACACCGCGAGCGGCTGGTATTGCGGCTGCTTCATCAGCTCGGTGACGAGGCGCCCGCGGTCGAGCTGCTTGCGGGTGGCCTCGTCGAGGTCGCTCGCAAACTGCGCGAAGGCCGCGAGCTCACGGAACTGCGCCAGCGCGAGGCGCACGCCGCCGCCCGTGTCGCGGCGCTTCATGATCTTGGTCTGCGCGGCCCCGCCCACCCGCGACACCGAGATTCCCGCATTGATCGCGGGCCGGATCCCGGCATTGAACAGGTCGGTCTCGAGGAAGATCTGCCCGTCGGTGATCGAGATGACGTTGGTCGGAACGAAGGCCGTGACGTCGCCCGCCTGCGTCTCGATGATCGGCAGCGCGGTCAGCGACCCGGTCTTGCCCTTGACCTTTCCCCCGGTGAATTTCTCCACGTACTCCTCGTTCACGCGCGCGCCGCGCTCGAGCAGGCGCGAGTGCAGGTAGAACACGTCGCCCGGATAGGCCTCGCGCCCCGGCGGGCGGCGCAGCAAGAGCGAGATCTGCCGGTAGGCCCAGGCCTGCTTGGTCAGGTCGTCGTAGATGATGAGCGCGTCCTGGCCGCGGTCGCGGAAGTACTCGCCCATGGTGCAGCCCGAGTAGGGCGCGATGTACTGCATCGCGGCGGACTCGGAGGCCGAGGCCGCGACCACGATCGTGTAGGCCATGGCGCCGTGCTCTTCGAGCTTGCGCACGACGGTGGCGATGGTCGAGGCCTTCTGCCCAATCGCGACGTAGACGCAGAAGAGGTCCTTGCCCTTCTGGTTGATGATGGTGTCGATCGCCACGGCGGTCTTGCCGGTCTGGCGGTCGCCGATGATCAGCTCGCGCTGGCCGCGGCCGATGGGCACCATCGAATCGATCGCCTTCAGGCCCGTCTGCACCGGCTGCGAAACGGATTTGCGGTGAATCACGCCGGGCGCGATTTTCTCTATGGGCTCGGAGAGCTTGGTGGCCACCGGACCCTTGCCATCGATCGGCTGGCCGAGCGAATTCACCACCCGCCCGAGCAGCTCAGGCCCTACGGGCACTTCGAGAATCCGGCCGGTGCACTTGACGGTATCGCCCTCGGAGATGTGCTCGTACGCGCCGAGGATCACCGAGCCGACCGAGTCGCGCTCGAGGTTCAGGGCGAGGCCGAAGGTGTTATTCGGGAATTCCAGCATCTCGCCCTGCATCACGTCCGAGAGGCCGTGGATGCGGCAGATGCCGTCGGTGACGGTCACGACCGTCCCCTGGGTGCGAACGTCCGCCGCCAAGGAAAGATTTTGTATCTTGTTGCGGATCAGGTCGCTGATTTCGGATGGGTTCAGCTGTTGCATGGATACTCCTGGTGATTCGTCACTCCCGCGAAAGCGGGAGTCCAGGATTGGAATGCCTTGCGGCAAACCCACCTGGATCCCCGCTTACGCGAGGATGACGAATGTCATTCTTCGAATTCATTCGTCACGCTTTCAGCGCCGCGGCCATCTCGTCGAGCTTGCCGCGCACCGAGCAGTCGATCACTTCATCGCCGGCCGTGATGCGCACGCCGCCGATCAGTTCCTTGTCCACGGCGACGCGCGGCTGGACC
>DATDGA010000401.1:0-5160 GCA_036522335.1 Burkholderiales bacterium | reverse complement strand
AGCGCTGCTCCTGAGGAACGACGTCCGCTACGTGGGCAGGACCTCCTGGACGGGGGCGCACCGGCGCTGGTTGTCGGAACTGAAGCTGCCCGAGCCCGCGCAGCAGATCGTGTTCGAGGAGTATGTGCTGAACAAGGGCGGCCGAGGAGTGAAGAGCCCGCTCGACCGCCTCGAGCAGCGGCGCGCGGAGTACCGCGTGCACTGACTCGCGGGCGCCGCGGCCCTCCAGCGCTATCGAGGATTTGCTTCGCCCTCGAGCGGCCACAGCGCTCGCCGCTCGACGATCCGCGCGGCGAGGTCCATGACGAGCGCGCACTCGATTCCGAAGGGGAGGTATCCCGCGTAGCCGAGCGCCGGCATCTCGAACAGCTGGAAGCGCTGCACGTAGGGGATGCTGTAGTGCCATTGGGGCAGGCTTCCGTAGTTCCACAGCTCCCAGAAGAATCCGCAGACGAGCGCGGCGAGCGCGGGTTGCAGGACCGGGCGCCAGTCGCCGCGCGCGAGCGGCGAGAACACCGTTTCGCCGACTGCGAGGTGCTGCAACCCGGCGAGAACGAGCACCGGCGCGATCCACAGCATCGGAAAGAGCAGGTCGGGGCGGAGGCCGGTCGCGGCAAGCGCGATCGCTCCCGCCGCGAGCGCGATCCACGCGAGCGCGCCGCGTCCGCGCACGGCGGGCAGCGACATCGCCTCAAGGCGCGGAAACCGCCCGAGCCACGACCAGGTGCTCGCCACCGCGGGCAGGACGGTGGCGAACGGGAGGGTCGCGCGGATGAAGTATTCGCCGTCGCTCATGGCTTCGACGCCGCCGTAGTGCCAGTCGTGCACGAACTGGTTCACGTATTCGAACAGCCACCAGAATCCCGCGCTCAGCACGAACAGCGCGAGGAACCAGTGCGTCCGGTGGGTGAGGAGGGAAGCGCCGCTCGCGCGCCACGCCAGGCCGTTCATCGCGAGGATGTAGCCCAGCCAGAGAACCGAAAAGCTGTGCGCGCGCCAGGCGGGTGCGGCGAGGCCTTCGCTCCAGGCGATCGGCCAGACTGCCGCGATGGATGCGGCTCCGAGCCAGCCCCACCATGGAAAACGTCCGGCGGCCCGCCCGGGATCCGGCGGCCGCGCTTTTCCGGCGGCGGCGATCGCCGCGCCGAACACGGCGAGCGCCCCGAGCGCGGGCAGGGCGAGGGCGATGAACGCGCCCCAGGCGAAAGGCATCTGCGCGATCTGCGTGGTGCGCGGAGGAAAACCGACGAAGGCGGCGATGGGCTGCCCCGCGATCGCGAGTCCGGCGAGCGGCGCCGCCCAGACGATCGTCGTGGCGATCGCCAGGACGGCGAGGGCGCGCCATCGCGTCACACCGAGCGCTCGCGCTTGTCCTTCTCGTTCTGCGCCTTGATCGCCTCGCGCGCTTTCTGCCAGTCGGCGTCGCTCCAGGAGGCGAGCTCGGTGAAGGAGCCGCCGTTGGCGAGCCAGCCGCCGCCGTCGATGGCGATGGTCTGGCCGGTGAGCCACTCGCAGCCGTCGGCCATGAGGAAGGCGGCGAGGTTCTGCAGCTCGTGCATCTCCCCCGAGCGCCGCATCGGGTTGACCGCCGCGTTGTCGCTGCCGGTGTCGCGGCCGGGCGCGAGGCGCTTGCCCGCGCCCTCGGTGGGAAAAATTCCCGGTGCGATGGCATTGAGGCGAATCCCGTAGCGGCCCCATTCGACCGCGAGCGATTGCGTCATCACCTGCACGCCCGCCTTCGACATCGCCGAGGGTACGACGAAGGGCGAGCCGGTCCACACCCAGGTGACGACGATCGACACGACAGCGCCCTTGTGCCCGCCTGCGATCCAGCGCTTGCCGACCGCGTGGGTCATGTAGAAGGTGCCGTGGAACACGGTGTTGGCGATGGCGTCGAAGCCACGCGAGGAGAGATCCTCGGTGCGCGAGATGAAATTGCCTGCGGCGTTGTTGACCAGGCCCGAGAGCGGTCCGCCGTCGTCCCAGATCGCCTGCACCATGGCGTCCACCGCGGCCGCGTCGCGGATGTCCACGGCGTAGCACTTGACCGAGCCGCCGTCCTTCGCAGTGAGCTCGCCGGCGGTTTTCTCCAGCGTTTCCTTGCGCCGGCCGCAGATGAAGAGATCTGCGCCGAGCTCGAGGTACTTCGCCGCCATCTCGCGGCCGAGGCCCGTGCCGCCGCCCGTGACGAGGATGCGCTTGCCCTTGAGGAGGTCTTTCCGGAACACGGCTCTAGACGGTCAGAACGATCTTGCCGATATGCGCGCTCGATTCCATCAGCGCGTGCGCTTTCGCGGCCTCGGCGAGCGGGAAGGTCTCGTAGACGATCGCCTTGATCTTTCCGGCTTCGATCAGCGGCCAGACTTTTTCGCGCAGCTTGTTCGCGATCGCGGCCTTGAATTCGACCGAGCGCGGGCGCAGGGCGGAGCCGGTGACGGTGAGGCGCCGGCGCAGGATGTCGGTGAGGTTGAGCGTCGCCTTGCCGCCGCCGAGGAAGGCGATGATGACGATGCGGCCGTCGTCGGCGAGGCACTTCAGCTCGCGCTCGACGTAGTCGCCCCCGACCATGTCGAGGATCACGTTGACGCCGCGACCGGCCGTAGCTTCCTTCACCGCGGCGGCGAAGTCCTCGGTCTTGTAGTTGATGGCGCGGTCGGCGCCGAGCTTCACGCAGGCCGCGCATTTGTCGGCGCTGCCCGCGGTGGCGAACACCTTGTTGCCGAAGGCCTTCACCATCTGGATGGCGGCGACGCCGATGCCGCTCGATCCTCCCTGCACGAGGAAAGACTCGCCGGGCGCGAGGCCCGCGCGGTCGAAGACGTTGCTCCACACGGTGAAGAAAGTCTCGGGAAGCGACGCCGCTTCGATCGGCGTCATGCCTTTCGGGATCGGCAGGCATTGCGGCGCGGGCGCGGTGCAGTATTCGGCGTAGCCGCCGCCCTGCACGAGCGCGGTCACCGTGTCGCCGGCGCGCCACTCCTTCACGCCTTCGCCGAGCGCGGCGACGCTGCCCGCGAGCTCCAGGCCCGGAATGTCGGAAGCGCCCGGCGGCACGGGATAGTGGCCGGTGCGCTGCATGGTGTCGGGGCGGTTGACGCCGGCGGCGGCGACCTTGATCAGCACTTCTCCGGCTTTCGGCTGCGGCACGGGACGCGTGCCGATCTTCAGCACTTCCGGTCCTCCCGGCTGGGTGATCTCGACCGCGCGCATGGTTTGGGGGAGGGTCATTGTTCTTCCATTGTTGTGCCGATCATTCCCGCGAAAACGAGCGAAGGCGAGTTTCGAGGAACGGCCAAGCGCGAATCCGGTGTAGTGGGTCGAAAGCCGCTGGGTCCCCCACCCGCTTTCACGGGTGCCAAAGGCCCGCGGGGACGACGAAGATTCTACCGCATGCCTTCCGCTAGAATGCGCGCAGACATCAAAGAATGCGCGTAGACAACAAAGAATGCGCGTAGACATCAAGCAATCATGCCACCCGCTCCGCCCGCCGCAGTCGGAATTCCCCTCGAAGAGATCGATACCCCGGCGCTCGTCCTCGATCTGGACGCGCTCGAGGGCAACATCGCACGCATGGCCGCGGCGGTGAAGGAAAGCGGCGTGCGCCTGCGCCCGCACGCGAAGAGCCACAAGTGCGCCGAGATCGCGCGCCGGCAGATCGCCGCCGGAGCCGTGGGCGTGTGCTGCCAGAAAGTGAGCGAGGCCGAGGCGCTCGCCCAGGGCGGCGTCGCCGACGTGCTCGTGACCAACGAGATCGTGGGGAAGCAGAAGCTCGCGCGTCTGGCGCGTCTCGCGCGCGAGGCGAAAGTGGCGGTGCTGGCCGACGACGCGGGCAACGTCGCCGAGTTGGACGCGGCAGCACGCAAGGAGGGCGTGCGGCTCGAAGTGCTGATCGAAATCGACGTCGGTGCGCAGCGCTGCGGCATAGCGCCGGGTGCGCCGGCGCTGGCGCTCGCCCGGCGCGTCGCGGCCTGCAAGAGCCTGCGCTTCGCCGGCCTGCACGCCTACCACGGATCGGTTCAGCACGTCCGCGACCCGCGGGAGCGTCGCGCGGCGATCGCCGCCGCCGCCGAAAAAGCGAAGCTCACGAAAACGCTGATCGAAAACGCCGGCATCGCCTGCGAAACGATCACCGGCGCCGGCACGGGCACTTTCATGCTGGAGGGCGCGAGCCGCGTCTTCACCGAGATTCAGCCGGGCTCCTACGTGTTTATGGACGCAGACTACAATCGAAACCTGTGGGAGGAAGGGTGGCCGCGCTTCGAGCAGAGCCTGTTCGTGCTCGCGACGGTGATGAGCGCGCCTTCGCCCGGGCGGGCGGTGCTGGATGCCGGGCTCAAGGCGTCGAGCGTGGACTCCGGCATGCCGCAGGTGCACCAGCGGCCGGGCGTGGAGTATGTAAAGGCTTCGGACGAGCATGGCGTGCTGAAAATCGCCGCGAGTGCGAAGTTGCCTGCGCTCGGCGAAAAGCTCCTGCTCGTCCCGGGCCACTGCGACCCGACGGTGAACCTCTACGACTGGCTGGTGTGCGTGCGCAAGGGAAAAGTCGAGGCGCTGTGGCCGGTCACTGCGCGCGGCGCGCTGTGGTAGAGGAAAACCGGGGACGACGCCAAAAACTAGCCCCAGACGCTCTTCGAAACGTCCAGCACCAGCCCGAGTTTCCGCCACTGATCGTCGGCGGTGAGCTTGTTGCCGTGGTGGGTGCTGGAAAAGCCGCACTGCGGTGAGAGGCACAGGTTTTCCAGCGGAATGTATTTAGCCGCCGCTTCGATGCGGCGCTCGAGGTCGTCCTTTTTCTCCAGTTCCGGAACCTTCGAGCTGACGAGGCCCAGCACCACGGTCTTTCCTTTGGGAATGTAGCGCAGCGGCTCGAAGCCGCCGGCGCGGTCGGTGTCGTACTCGAGGAAGAAGGCGTCCACCTCGAGTTTCTTGAATGCCGTCTCGGCGACGAAGTCGTAGCTGCCGCTGGCGAGCCAGGTGCTCTTGAAGTTGCCGCGGCAGGTGTGGATGGCGACCGTCATGTCCTCCGGCACATCGCGGATCGCCGCGTTCACCGCGTCGGCGTACATGGCGTTGTCCTTCTTCGGGTCGTCGCCGAGCTTCCTGAAATTCTCCTGCACCTTGGGGTCGCCCATCATCGCGATGGTGGTGTCGTCGATCTGC
>DATDGA010000400.1:0-3703 GCA_036522335.1 Burkholderiales bacterium | reverse complement strand
GCGACCGCGGGAAGGATGAGCGACACGCCCGAGCTGACCGCGGCGCTGCACGATGACGACGGGCGGGTGCGCGCGATCGCGGAAGAGGCGCTGTGGGCGGTGTGGAGCCGCTCCGGAGACGCGCGCGTTGACGATCTGCTCGGGCAGGGTGTCGCGCAGATGCGCGCTCAGCGGCTTCCGGAGGCCATCGCCACGTTCACCCGCATCGTCGAATTGAAGCCTGATTTCGCGGAAGCTTGGAACAAGCGCGCCACGGTGTACTTCCTCGCGGGCGAATATCGGCGCTCCCTCAAGGACTGCGACGAAGTCGTCAAGCGCAACCCACAGCACTTCGGGGCGCTCTCCGGCTACGGCCAGATCTACCTCAAGCTCGACCAGCCGGAGAAGGCGTCGCAGTATTTCCGCCGTGCCCTCGAGGTGAATCCGAACCTCGAAGGAGTCCGGGCACTCGTCGAGGCGCTGGAAGCGCAGATCGCGCGGCGGCGCCAGCGCTCGATTTGAAGCAGATCCCTCGGTGTGCTCAGGATGGCAACAATTCTGCTGCCATTTCGCGGATGGCCCGCGCCGCGGCCTCCGGCCGCTCGAACGGGAACAGGTGCCCGCCCGCGGTGCGGACCACGCGAAAATGCCGGCGCGTCGTCGCAAGCCCCGCCCGTCTCGATTCGGCCGATTCGCGTCCGCAGATCACTCCGGCCGGCACGCGCAGGCGCGGCAACTCCTGCGCAAGGCCGTGCGGGAAGGTCCGGTAGATGCGGTACTCGATCGCCGGATCGAAAGCGAGCCGCACGCAGCCGGGAGAAGGCACCATCCCCAGCGTCACATAGTCGCGCAGACACTCCGGATCGAAGTTCTGAAACGCCCGCTTGTTGCGAAAGTGCGCGAAGGCTTCATCCGACGAAGCCCACTCGGCGCGGCGGTCGCGCGTCGCGCCCGCAGGCGTTACGCGGTCGGCAAGGCCGAAGCGCTTCACCATCTTGAACACCGTCCCCTGCCACCGACCGAGGATCAGCGAGTCGAGCAGGACGATCGCGCGAAAGAGCGCGGGGCGCTTCAGGGCCGCGAGGGCGATGAGATAACCGCCCAGCGAATGACCCACGCCGAGCACGGGCTCGCGGTAGCGCTCCACGTGCTCGATCAGCTCGGCCACGAGGTGCGGCCAGCTGTCGGTGACCGGGTGGCGCGGATCGTGTCCGAGGGTATTGATGTAGCCGATCTCGAACCCGGGCTCGAGGAACGAAAACATCTTGCGGTAGCACGCCGCGGGAAAGCCGTTGGCGTGGGAGAAGTGAAGGACCGTCACGCGGGCATTATCGCGGCATTTCCTACGGAAACAAGGAGCCGCGGCTTCGGCCGCGGGCTCCGCGAACGGCATCCAGAATCAAGCGGTGAGTTCCCTCGAGGTCATCGTGTACCTGAAGTTGTCCGGGTCGAGGCTGTCCACCCGGCCCGCGGAGGTCTCCGCCTGCGGATACATGAAGAAGGTGATCCTGCCGTCCTTCGCGTTGGGCAGCACGATGTCGTTGGCGGTGTTGAACGCGAGCCAGTTCATTTCCCAGGCGCCGAAGAGCCTGGACCTCACCGCCTGCACGAGCGGATCGCTCAAGGTCGTGGGTTGAGCTTTCTCCTCGAGTACGACCTTCCTCACGTCGGCCGGATCGACCGGTACCCAGCCGAACCCGGTGAGGTGCACCTCGGCGCGGCAGTGCTGCGCGCGCGTGATGTTTGCCGTGCCCGCACCCAGGCTCCGGTAACCGAACTGCGATTTCGCAACGCGCACGCCGTAGACATCGCGCGCGGGCAGCCCCGCGGCGCGTGCGAGGCCTACGTACAGGGCATTGATGTCGGCGCACTTGCCGCCGAGATTGCCGGTCTCGAGCATGGTCTTGATGTCGCCCACGCCGCAACCGCGCGTTTTCGGATCGCGGTAGGTGTTGTCGACGATCCATTCGTAGATCGCCTTGGCCTTGTCGTAGTCGGACCTTGCACCACGGGTGATGTCCTGCGCGGTTTGCTTGACGATCCCATCGGTTGGCATGTGTTCGGTCGGCTTGGTGTAGAACGCACGCTCTCCGGCATCGAGCTTCTCTGCCGAAGCCGGACCCGAGGACAGATCGACTGCGTGGTCGCGCGTGGCGAAGCGGCTGTGCAGCTCGATCACGGGATTCTTCTCGGAGGTCGGCCATTCGGCGCAGAACATGCCCGTGCCGTACTTGCCGTCGTGCTCGATTCTCGCCGTCGTGGCATTCCCCGACCACGCGTTATCGATGGTCCTTTGATAGATCGAGTCTGCCGAAGGAACCGGCAGCCACACGCGCGTGGCCCCTTCCGGGAACACGATCTCTACCTGCGTGCTCACTTCGAAGATGCGCCATTTCTCCGCTCGGCGCGGCTCGAATGGCAGTTGCTGCGCGAACGAGCGTCCGGGCAGCAAGACCAGGGTCGAAAGCGCCCCGGCGGACTTCAGGAAGTTACGTCGCTGCAAGAAAAGTCTCCTCTGTAGTTGGTTGTATCTTCATGGCAGGAGCTTGCGGATCGCTCCCTCGACCGCCGGCGAGTCCCATTCGAGATCGCCTATGACCGAGTAGCGGATGCGCTGCTCGGGGTCGAGGACCAGGGACGTTGGAAGTACTTTCACTTTCCAGGCAGTCGCGGCGGTGGTATCGCGATCCATCAGGACGGTGAAACGTACCGGGACTTTCTTGAGGAAGTCGTTGATCCGCGGCGCGCCCTCGCCGAAATCGACCGCGAGGATTGCGAACGGCTTGCCCGCGAGCTTGTCCTGCAGCCGCTGCATGGAGGGCATTTCTTCGCGGCAGGGGTCGCACCAGGTCGCCCAGAAATTGATCACCACGACCCGGCCGCGATAGTCGTCGAGCTTGTGCTCCTTGCCCTGCGGATCGCGCAGCGCAAGAGGCGGCGTCGCTCCGCCGCTCCAGGGTTTCAATTCGCCGGCGCCCGAGCTCGTGACGAGCGCGGCAAGCAAAGCGGCTCCGAGCAAGGTTCGGATCGCGTTCCGCACGCTCACGCGGCCTCCTTCCTTCTTCCGGCAAGAACGGCGAAATCCTCGGCGTAGTCGGAAAGGCGCCGGACCACTCTTGCCCGCTGCTTCGCGGAAAGCGAGCGGTCGAGATCGACGATGAGCTTGCCGAGATCTTCGTCCCAGCGCTTGTCCTCGCGCAGGAATTCTTCGGAGCGCCGCAGCTGCGGCCTGGTGGCCATTTCGGCGAGGCGCCGGCCGAGCTCCTGCGGTTCGTGTTGCTCCCGGAGCGCCGCGACGAGGTCGCGCTGCCAGCGCAGCCGGTCCTCGAAGCGCAGCGCGACGTGCCGCTCGTGGGCAAGCGCAAAGCGCTCGACACGCGCCTCCTGGTCCGAAGTCAGTTCTCCGGTGAAATCGCGGAAGCGATCGAGCATGCGCGTCAACTGCGCACGCCGGCGCTTCTTGTCGTCGGGGGAGAGAAATTCCTTCGCGTATTTCTCGTCCTTGTCGGCGAATTTTTTCTCGAGCACCGCTTGCTGAACGGGGGTCAGCGTCACGAGCACGGGCGCGCCGTCCTCGGCCGCCTTCGCCACAAGCCTGCGGTAATGCGCGCGTACGCTGGCGAGACCCCACGCGACATCTTCTTCGGTGATGCCCTCGGCGGCGCGCTCGCTGGCGCTGTGCAACAGGCCAGCGTACACCGGCAATTCGTTCGCGCGGTGCCAC
>DATDGA010000399.1:0-7076 GCA_036522335.1 Burkholderiales bacterium | reverse complement strand
ACGGCGCGGCTCAAAGTGCTCGTGCTCCTGTTTCTCTCGGAAAAGGAAATGCACGGAGCGCACGGCCTCGAGCTCACCGATGAAGTACGCCTGTCGATCGCGGTGCAGGCCTGCCTGCCGATTCTGAATCTCGGACTGGACGTCTATCACGGCTGGGTCGGCGTCGTCGTCTATCCGGGGGAGTTTCGCGTGCGCAAGGAAGAGGTCGACGAACACGGCATCGTCCACACCTTCGACGAGGAGCTCGCGGGAGAAGCCTGGCCCGGCGGGCCGGTGATCCTGTCCTGGGAAGACGTCGAGCTCACCGAGCGTGGCTACAACGTCGTGATCCACGAATTCGCGCACAAAATCCACATGGACGGAGCGGGCGACGAGGATCTTCCGGCCGCGCGCGCCGGAATGGACGCCGCGAAATGGCGCGAGACGCTCGAAAAAGCCTACGGGCGTTTCTGCGCCGATGTAGACGCCGACCGGCCGACCTTCATCGACCCGTACGCCGCCGAACACCCGGCCGAATTCTTCGCCGTCATGAGCGAGGCCTTCTTCACCGAGTCCGCGGTCCTTGCGCGCGACTGGCCTGAGCTGTACCAGCAGCTCGCGCAATTCTACCGCCAGGATCCGGCGGGCAGAAACAACTGAAGCTCGATTCTCTGTCCGGTAAACTCTGAAGCGTCCGCTCCTCCAGGCGGGAATTCCTTGAGAATAGCGGAGTAAACAAATTAACGTCAGCACCAGGGAGAATTTCGTGAGACATATATGGATTCTTGCAGTAGCCGTACTGATGGCAGGCTGTCATTCAATAACGACCGAGCCGGGGACTGAAACCGTCATCGTCGACAACCCGTGGTTCTTCGGGCACGGAGGCGTACGGGACGAGACTCAGAAACCCGGATTGTCGTGGTACTGGTTTACCACCCGGGGTGTGGCCGTGGTGATGACGCCGCTGAAATACGACGAGCCGCTCGACCATCTGGCAACAGCCGACAACAACTTCATCAACTACAACAGTTATATCGTATTGCAATGGAAAGACCCCGCGTACCACGTCAAGAACTTCGGGTACGAGAAATGGTACGAACATAATCTGAAAGAGCAATACCGGACGATCGTCAGGGACGTGACCAAGAGATATCAGATGACACCTATCATGATCGACCCGCCCACCCTGCAGAACATAGAGGCGGAGATCGCCGCCCAGTTTCGAAAGCACGTCCAGTCAACCGGGCTGCATGTCGTATTGATCAACGTCAACATGGGCAAAGCGCTGCCCGACAAGCCCGTGATAGACGAAATGAACAACACGGCCGCTCAGCAGCAACGCCGAAAGACGGAAATCCAGCGCAAGCTCGCCGAAGATTCGAGGCTCCAGGCCGAGCAAAGCCGCGCAAATGCCGACAATGCCTACCGCCAGCAAATGAAGCTCGACGCGGCGCAATTCGTTCAGCTGGAATCGATCAAGAGATATTCCGAGGCATGCAAGGAATCCAAGAACTGCGTGATCGTGCAAGGGAGTGCCCCGGTTCTCGTCGGCAGGTAACCCAGGTCCGGAGGTCCAATGCGAATGATCACGAATCGAGCGGTCGCTCTGATGATTGCCATGGGTGCAGTTCCTGTAGTCGCACAGACAAATCAACAGGCCCAGCAGATCCAGCAGGCGCCGGTGAATCCGGCGATAGACATGGAAGGATTCCTGCGGGTCTCACAGCGGGCAGCGAAGCACCGCGAGTCTCGCCGCCTTTCGGAGGACGAGTTCGCTCGAATGACTCGCGAACCAGGTGCGATTGTGTTGGACGCGCGGAGCAGAGAAAAATACAGCGACCTTCACATCAAGGGAGCGATCAATCTCAGTTTCCCCGATATCGCGATCGAAAGTCTGCGGAAGACCCTCCCGGACAAGAAGGTGCGCATCCTGATCTACTGCAACAATAACTTCCGGAACGCCGAGGGCCCGTTTCCGGCAAAGCTGCCAAGTGCTTCGCTCAACCTAGCCACGTACATCGCGCTGTACAACTACGGCTACCGGAACGTGTATGAACTGAGAGACACTCTGGACTTGAGCGCTTCTAAACTCGAGTTCGCCCCTCCATTGCCCAAGAGGTGAGCATCTTGAAACAGACCTATGGGCTTTGATATTCCTGCCGCAAGGCTTCGCCAGACCCCGGAAGACAAGCGGTCCAGGCTCAGCGTCCGATCAGGAAATCCCGCACGATCGCAATCTGGTCGTCGTGCAGCAAGGTCGGCGCGTGGCCGACGCCTTTGATCTCCACGACTTTTGCGCGCGGCCCGCGCGCAGCCATCTCCGCGGCGGTGTCGCGCCTCAGCAAATCCGACTGCTCGCCGCGCAGGACGAGCGTCGGGCAGCGGATCGTGTCGTAGTAGTTCCAGAGCGCCATATCCTTGTGCGCGAGCTCGGCCTTGAACGGCACGGCGAGCGCCGGGTCGTAGTGCATGCGCAGCGACCCGTCCGGATTTCTGCGAACGACATGCTCGGTGAGGAATCGCCACTCGGCGTCGGTGTGCGGACCGAAGGGCGCGCTGACCGCGCGCACCAGCTGCTCCGCCGCCTCGATCGTCGGCAACGGCGGCACCTTGCCGAGGTAGGAGCCGATGCGCTCGAGCGAAACCGCAGTAAGCACCGGACCGACGTCGTTCAGTACCAGCCGCTCGATCGGCGAATCGGCCATCGCCGCGATCGTCATCCCGATCAGCCCGCCGAGCGAGGTGCCGACCCAGTGCACCGATTCCACGTCCAGGCGCGCGATCAGCGTCACCATGTCGAAGGCGTAGGTCGGTACGGCATACTCCATCGGATTCTCGAGCCAGTCGGAATCGCCGCGGCCCGCGACGTCGGGACAGACGACGCGGTAGCCGTGGCGGACCATCTCGGCGGCGAGGCGGTCGAAATCGCGCGAGGAGCGCGTGAGCCCGTGAACGCAGACCAGGGTCTTCGCGCTCTCCGGCGCGCCCCATTCGAGATATGCCATGCGGTGCAGGCCGCTCGCGCTCGCGCACTGCACATTGCGGCGCCGGAAGGGTTCGCTCATGCGGACGGCCTCACGACTCGCGCCGCAGCCAGCAGCGCGCGAGCAACTCCGGGATCCAGCGCGCGTCTTTTCCGAACGAATCGAGCGCAAGCCCGTCGTCCTCCGGCCGCAGCACCTTGCGCAATTTTTCCGAGCGCAGATTCGCCTCGCGGATCGGATAAGCGTAGGCTTCGAAGCGCTGGCGCTCGACCGCGGTCTCCTCGGGCGGACTTTCCGCGAACCAGATCCACTCGCGAGTGAATTCCTGCGCCAGCCGGTCGAGCTCGCGCAATTCGTCTTCCGCGATCGGCTCGCGCCGCGCAAGCTCGGCATACGAAGCATCGCCCGAGGACATCGTCCAGCGCTCGCCCCATTCGGGCTCGACGCCGTCGGACGCTAGAAGCTCGCAGGCGCCGGGCGTTCCCGCGATCCGGAAGAATGCGTGCTCTTCCGATGAGATGACGTAGCCGTGCCAGAGTTCGCGCCAGCGCGTGCAGGCGAGCGCGATTCGAAGCGCGCCGTCCGCGCCGGCGCGGACCTCGTACAGCGCGTCCCCGGCCGGAGCCTGCGTCTGCCCCGCCTGCTCGGCGAGCGCGCCATTCCTGATGATCGCGCGGCCGCTCCTGCCCAGCGCGGCGTCGCTCCAGTCCACCTCGACGGTCAGGTCCGGAAATGCCTGCGAAGCCGACACGAAGGGCGGAAAGGGAATTCCGCCGCGCAGCCTGAATTCGTACTCCAGCCGGTCGGCCGAGTGCAGCTCTCGATAGGAATCGCCGCCTTCCTCATCCAGCAAGTCGTTGACGTGGGCGCGATACTCCCGTAGCAGTTCTGGGTCGCCCTTGACCCGGATGGTCGCAATCAGATTCAACGCGGCATTCTCCGCTCCGGAGTATAGCGGCTCAGGACGCGTGCCAGTAGCGCCGCGCCCGATCGCGCTCGGCTTCCACTTTCAGGTCTCCCGGCGCGAAGCGCAGCTGGATGGCACCGCCCGCGTCGGTGCGCAATATTTCGCTGCCGGCGTCGCGATAGCGCGCGAGCACGTCCTCGCGCGGATGGCCGAAACGGTTGCGGTAGCCGGCGGCGAAGACCGCGTAGCGCGGCGCCACTTGCTTGACGAATTCAGTGGTCGACGAGGTGGCGCTGCCGTGGTGGGGCACGAGCAGCGCTTCGGCGGACAGAAGCCCGGGCGAGCGCGCGAGGAGCTCTCGCTCGGCGGCGCGCTCGATATCCCCCGTGAGAAGCACGCGCCCTCCCGGGGCTTCGATCCGCAGAACGCAGCTCTGGTTGTTCGCCCGCGCTTCGCGGCCGGACTTGGTTTCCGCACGCGGGTGGAGAAATTCGAAGGAGACTCCATCCCATGACCACTTGCGCTCCGCGATGCAGGGCGCGCGCCAGGCGGTCGCGGCGAGCAGCGCATGCTCCGGGGAAAGCGAGGACCACAAGACGCCCACGGGCATCGCCTCGAGCACCGAGGCGGCGCCGCCCGAATGGTCGCGGTCGTCGTGCGAGACGACCAACGCATCGAGCGCGGCGATCCCCTCGCCGCGGAGATACGGAAGAATCACGCGGCTGCCGCTGTCGGAGGAGGCGTTGAACGCCGGGCCGGCATCGTAGAGGAGCGCGTGCTTCTCCGTGCGCGCGAGCACGGAAAGCCCCTGTCCCACGTCGAACACGGTGATCCACAGCTCTCCGCTCCGCGGCCCAGGTGGGCTCGCGGCGAAGAGCGGCAGCATCAGCAGCGCCCCGAGCGCCCGGGCCGGGAATCCGCGCGGGAGCAGGAGCCAGGCGATGCCGGCGAGCGCGAGCGGCACCGTCCAGGCGAGGGGCGCGTGCTGATGCCAGACCGCGCTTGGGAGCGCGGCCAGCCATTCGAGCGTCGCCATCAGCACGTCGAGGATCGCGTGCCCCAGCGCAAGCGGCCAGTCGAAGGGGAGCACCGCGCCGGCGAGCGCGAGCGGGGTGATGACGAAGCTCACCAGCGGTATCGCGACCGCGTTGGCGACCGGGGAGACGAGCGATACCTGCTGGAACAAGACGAGCAGCAAGGGAGCAAGACCCACGGTCACCGCCCATTGCACCCTTCCCCACTGCGCGAGCCAGTGGGCTTTGGCGGTGCGCCCGGCCGCCACGAAGAAGATCACGGCGACCGCGGCGAACGAGAGCCAGAAGCCCGGAGACAGAACCGCCCAGGGGTCGAGCACCAGGACAAGAAGAAGCGCCGCCGCGAGCACCCGCGAGGCGCTGGTCGCACGCCCGAACCACAGCGCCAGCGCGACCACGCCCACCATGTAGAGCGTGCGCTGGGCCGGGACCGCGTACCCGGAGATCAGGCAATACGCGAACGCGCCGAGAAAGCCCGCGAGCGCTGCAGCTTTCTGCGCGGGCAAGGCGAGCGAAAGGAATTCGCTCCGCCGCCAGCACCAGGACACGAAGATCGCAAAGAGGCTTGCGACCATCGTCACGTGCAGTCCAGAAATGCTCATGAGGTGACTTACACCGGTGCGGGCGAACAACTGCCACTGCTCCGGACCGATCGCGTTCTGGTCGCCGATCGCGAGCGCAATCAGCACGCCGGCGTAGGGATGCTCGGGCAGCGCGCTGCGGACTTTTTCCCGCGCCGCCTCGCGCAACCTCGCGAGCTCGTACTGCGGCCGCGACACCCTTTCCGCCAGACGCTCGGGGGCGACTCGTGCGCGCCCCTCCGCTCCACGGCGCGCCGGAATCCTCACGTAGCCCGTCGCGCGGATGCCGCGCTCGAGGAGCCACGCTTCGTAGTCGAACCCGTGCGGATTGGCGCTGCCGTGCGGCCGGCGTAGCCGCACCGTGAATCGCCAGCGCTCTCCGGCCCGCACCGGAAGAACGCTCCACGATTCATCCGCTGCGAATCCGCCGTACGAGGAGAGCACGATGCGACGGGGCACTCCGGGATCGGAGGATTCCACGTCGAAATCGAAACGCACGCCGCGCTCGAAGGCTTGCGGAAGATCGGCGACCACGCCCGTCACCACGAGGTCGCGCCCTTCCAGCTCGGGGGCGAGCCGGTCGGAGAGCCGCAGATGCGCGAGCGCTCCCGCCCAGCCGAAGCCGAGCGAGGCGAACCCGATGAACGCCGCGCCGGCCGCGACGGCCGGCGAAACGCGCCGGGAGAACCCGATCGCGGCGATCGTCGCAAAGGCAAAACACACCGCGAGCCCCATCGCCTCCGGCAACGCGCGCTGCTGCTGCAAGAGGCACACGCCGAGGGTGAAACCCAGCGCGGCAAATCTCATGGGCAGCCGGTATCGCGCTTCATTTCGCGATTAACGGCCAAGGGTCCCGGAGGTTGATATGCTTGGCGCTCATGCCGAGAAAATTCCTCCGCAGGATCCTGCCGGGACACGAGTCGGTCAGGCAGCACCGGCACCTCGCGCGCTTCGGCCGCTGGCTCCATCATCCGAACCTCTGGCACCTCAACCGGGATTCGGTCGCGGGCGGCGTAGCGGCGGGCCTTTTCGCAGGACTTGCCCCGGGCACCCACGCCGTAAAATTCCTGGTTGCGGCGCTTCTCGCAATCGCGTTTCGCGTCAACCTGCCCGTCGCGGTTGCCGTCACCCTTTACGTCAATCCCTTCACCATCGGCCCGTTGTTGCTGGTCGCCTACGAAATCGGCAAGCTGTTCTTCCCCGGAGAATATGCGGCGCCGAACCCGGCCCCCGCTTTCGACTGGTCGAACCTCAGCGCCTGGACGCAGGCGCTTCTTGCTTGGATCCTGTCGCTCGGCAAGCCACTCGCGGTCGGACTGCCGACGCTCGCAGCCGGACTTGCCGTTGCGGGCTACGCATTCGTCCGGTTGGCCTGGCGCGCTCACGTGATACTCGCCTGGCGCAGGCGCCGGCGGCGACGCGCTGCGAACGACTCGAGGTAGTTGGTGCTTTACAGACCGGCAACCTGTCAACTAAATTGGCAACTAATTTATCAACTATCTAAACTGTCAACCAATTCACGTTAGGCTGCATTGCATGAATTCCAGCGCCCTCTCAGATGCGCTTACGCTCTTCACGTCTGGCGCAGTCC
>DATDGA010000398.1:0-18296 GCA_036522335.1 Burkholderiales bacterium | reverse complement strand
CGGTAGGTGAAGATGCCGCTGCGGCGAAAGCCGAGCCGGACCAGGTCCGCGTAGAGTTCGGTGCCGATCAGGTGGCCCGGAGTCGCCACTTGCGAGCGCGCCATCCGGCCCGGCAGATAGCTGCAAGGGTAGGGCGCAGTCACGTAGAACTGCAGTACCGCGTGCGGCAGATCGTTCAGCTTTGACATTGCACCTGCGCGACCGATGCGCCGGACCAGCTGCCCGGCGAGTGCGGATAGTGTATCAACTCTTCGAGCAGGCGGGAGAACCGCCGACGGGGAATTTCGCGCGCCCCAAGCGACTCCAGGTGCGGCGTGCGCATCTGGCAGTCGATCAGCCCGAACCCCGCCGCGTCGAGATGAGTGACGAGCGCGGCGAGCGCGATCTTCGAGGCGTCGCGGACCCGGGAGAACATCGACTCGCCGAAAAACACCCGGCCGATCGCCACGCCGTAGAGCCCTCCGGCGAGTTCTCCGTCGATCCGGGTTTCGACCGAATGCGCGTATCCCAGCCGGTGCAGCTCGCGGTATGCCTCGAGCATTTCGCCGACTATCCAGGTGCCGGGCTCGCCCCGGCGCGGCGCGGCGCAGCCCGTCATGACTTCGTCGAAGGACGAATCGAAGCGCACCTCATAGGTGCGATTGCGGAGGATTTTTCCGAGTGAACGCGAAACCTTGAATTCCGCGGGAAACAGGACCATGCGCGGATCCGGGCTCCACCAAAGAACAGGATCGCCTTCGGAGAACCAGGGAAAGATTCCGCGGCGATAACCCTCGAGCAACCGCTCGGAGGACAAGTCACCGCCTGCCGCAAGCAATCCGTTCGGATGCGCGAGCGCGGACTGGATCGGCGGGAAAGGCGTGTCGTGCTCCAGCCAGGGAATCATGCGGATCGAGAGTCTGGGAGCCGGCATGGTTCGAGGAAAGGGAACCGCGTCTTACCGCGCGATTCCGATATTCCGGTCCCCGATTCCGCTCTCAGCATTTCACCTGCTGTCTGCAGTACTCGGTCAGTTCGCTCACGATCGAGCGGCCTTCGACGGCGGTCTTCGGATGGCCGTGGTAGTCGAGTGCGAGGCGGAACTCGTACTTGCTGAAGAATTCCTCGAACAGCTCGCCTCCCAGCGTCCCGACTGCGGACAGGCCGTCGCTTTTCGGATCGTGCTCGATAAGGATCGCGGCGAGGGGCTGAGGCGCGGGGCCGGCGAGCACCTTCGCGCCTTCGGCGGGATCGTATTGGCTGTGCTCGGAGCAGCAATGGATTACTTGTGCGAATCGGCTCCCCGCCGACTTCTCGTCGCGGTAGCTGATGAAGCTGATCTCGCGCGTAGGGTAGGTGAGCCGATGCGCGCAGATCGCGGAGTAGGCGACGATGCTGTGGTTCGCGCCCACGCCGCCCGGCCACTGGTAGGTTTGCTCGTCCGCGGTTTTCAGCTGCGCCGAGGACCTGGTCGGCTTGCCGAGGTTCAGCAGAAAGCAGGGCGTCCCTGCAAACGGGTAGTGAAAGATGAAATTCCGGTTCGCGGGCAGCGCGCTCGCCTTGAGCGGCAGGCCCGCCGGGCCGACCAGTCGCGCGCGGGCGTAGAGCCGCGGGCTCGCGTCAGCGGGTATCGCCGGCAGCGAGGCGGTGAGCGCCGAGGCGCCGCAGGCGAACATGAAATCGCGTCTCTGCATGGGCAGTCCGTCGGAACGCTATAGGGTGCCGGGGTAGCGTGTCAAGATATCGGCCGCTGACTACTACTGTCGCTTTCGAGAATAGCCCCGCGTAAATCAGCGTCATTCCCGCGGTAGCGGGAATCCAAGGGTCCTATTGCAGAATCGCTGGATCCCAGCTTGCGCGGGGATGACCTCGCCCTGCGGCGAGGTCACTTCGGGGGCAGTATTTCCCCGGCGTGGAAGCAGAACGTCCCCGCTTTGCGGTCGGCGTGGAAGTGGCGCAGCGTCGTCGAGATCGTGCGGAAGGCGATTTCCTTCCACGGAATCTCGTTCTCGCGGAAGAGCCCGACTTCCAGGGTTTCCTCGCCCGGGGCGAAGTTGCAGTCGAGCAGCCGGGCTCGGTAGAAAATGTGCACCTGATCCACGTGCGGAACCGACAGAAGCGAGAACACTTCGCCGAGCTCGACGTGCGCTTTCGCTTCTTCTGCGGTTTCGCGCAACGCGGCCTGAGCGGTGGTCTCGCCGAGCTCCATGAATCCCGCGGGGAGCGTCCACAGCCCGTAACGCGGCTCGATTGCGCGCTTGCACAGGAGGATCTTGTCCTCCCATTCCGGGATCGTTCCCACCACCACCAGCGGATTGCGGTAGTGGATGGCGCTGCAGTTGTCGCAGACATGGCGCGGAAGAGAATCGCCCGGCGGCACGCGCAGCACCACCTTGGCGCCGCAGTTCGAGCAGAAATTCATCGGAGGAAGGGGCATGCTTCGCGCCTAGGATACCGGGCGCCGGAGCAGTTCCGGGAGTTCGTCGAGCCTCTTGATGACGTGATCCGGAACGGCGCCGAGCTCGTCGACGGGTGCGGCGCCGCGGTTGATCCAGAACGTACGGAAGCCGAAGGATTTCGCCCCGCACGCGTCCCAGCAGTTGCTCGAAACAAACCCGATCGCCGTCTTCGGTGTGCGCAGCTTCTCCACCGCGAGCCGGTATACGGTGGGGGCCGGCTTGTAGATTTTCCGCTGATCGACGCTGATGACCGTCCCGATCAGGTCGCCCAGTCCGGCGTTCACCACCAACGGGCGCAACATCGCCGGCGAGCCGTTCGAGAGAATCGCAAGTCTGAGTTTGGCAGCCTTGAGCGCGGCGAGGGCGTCGCGAACCTCGGGGAAGGTCGAGAGCTCGAGATAGGCGCCCATGAGGCTGCGGCTGCGCTCTTCGTCGATCGCGAGTCCTAGCGCCAGGCAGGCGTAACGCAGGCTCGCTTCGGTGATCCGCGCGAAATCCTCGTAGCGCCGCATCAAGCTGCGCTGCCAGGTGTATTCGAGCTGCTTCGTGCGCCACAGCTGGCTCAGTGTCAGGCCTTTCCCCGGCCACGACTGCTCGCACAGCGAGACTACGGAGTGCACGTCGAAGAGGGTGCCGTAGGCGTCGAACACCAGAGCCCTGAGGGACCGGGGAGGCATCGTGCCGCGTACTTTCATTTCGAGAGTCGATGAAGTATAGACGACAGGCCCGATTCATATCATCCATAATGGCGCACCTAAATGGACGGCGCGCGTACCCCGTTTCTGCTTCGATTGTGCCTGTGTCTGTGCGGGCTGATGCTGTCGGTTCCGTTCCTCTTTCCGTACCATTACTTTCCTTTTCCGACTTTCTACACCGAGTGGTTCGCCTTTGCCATCGGATTGGCGGCGCTCGGGCTGATGGGCCTCGCTCCGTCCCGGCACGCGGTTCCGGTGCCTGCGATGTCCCCAGGCCTATTCGCGCTCACCGCCGTGCTGGTCCTGCAGGTGGTGCTCGGCGAAGTGGCCTACCCGCTGCGCAGCGCGATGGGAGCCCTTTATACGATCTGGGCTGCAATGATCGTGATGTTGGGCGCTTGGCTGGGCAGCGAGGTAGGGGAGCGCCCCGTTTCGCATTCTCTCCAGTGGTGGCTCGCCATCGCGGGTGTGCTGGTGGCAGCCAGCGGGTTTTTTCAGCTCTATCACACGCCGCTGCCCTTCGGCACGATTCTCGCGTCGTGGCCGAACTCCGCGATGTTCGGATTCATCGGTCAACAGAACAACTTTGCATGCTATCTCGGCGTGGCCTTGCTCTCGGTCGCGTTTCTGTACTCGCGCAGGGCTTTGGGCACGAGTTCGGCCCTGCTCATGGCCCTGCTCATGTCGACGGGCATGGCCCTGTCCGGATCCCGCACTTCCTGGGGTTACATGGTCATCAATCTCACCGTGGTGTCGCTGCTGCGTCGTGAGGACGGCCCCGGAGAGGCGAAGGGGATATTTCGCTTCGCGCTGTTTGCGCTCGCCGCCTTCGTCTCGGTTCAGGCTCTGAACTTGTACACCGATGTGCTCACTGGGCCGGAAGGCAAGCCGAGTTCTTCGGGGCAGCGCCTGATACTGGAAAGAAACCTGGAAATCAGCGGGACCGGGCGGGGGCAGCTTTTTCTGTATGCGTGGCTGATTTTTCTTTCGCACCCGCTGTTGGGCGCCGGATTCGGCGAATACGCCTGGCGCGCATTCGAACTGTCTATGGACCTGCCCGGCTTCGTGCCTGCGGGCATAGACCGCCACAGCCACAACCTGTTCCTGCAGCTTCTTGCCGAGACCGGCATTGTGGGCCTGCTTTGCGTGGCGGTTCCCTTGGCGTCATGGTTTTGCCGCATGTCGTGGCGTCATCTCACCCCGGCGCGGTGCTGGGCCGTCGGGATCCTGGCAGTCATAGGGCTCCATAGCATGGTCGAATTTCCGTTGTGGCACGCCAACTTCCTCGGCGTGTTCGCCCTGATCTTCGGACTCGTGTCGCCGGCTGTTGCGGCCGTCGACCTGAACCGGGTACGCCGAGGCTTTTTCCTGATAGTCTTGGTCGCGGGCGGCTTGACGGCGCGAGGTGTATGGTCCGACTACCGCGAGTTCGAGGAGTGGTATCTAAAACTGGAAGCAAGAGGCAAGCGAGGTGAATCGTCCGATGGCCGGGACTTCGAAACTTTACTCGCGTTCCAGGAGAAAGGGTCGTTCTTCGCACCCTATTTCGAGCGCTTGCTGACCGAGGCGACTACGCTCGACGAACGCGACCTGAACGACAAGCTCGCGCTCAATACCCAGGTGATGCGCCTCTACCCCGTGCCTTCTGTGGCGCATCGCCAGATCGTGCTGCTCGCCCTTGCCGGCCGCGACGGCGATGCGGCGCGTACCCTGCGCGGCGCGGTCAGGGTCTATCCGGACGGGACTCGGAATTGGCTCCCAAGGTTGGAAGGGCTCGCGCGCGAACGGCCGGAACGTTTCGCAGGTCTGCTCGCTTCGGCGCGCGCTCAGCTCGGAGAGGCCAAGCACGACGCGGAGTTTGCGCCTTTGCCGGGAAAGCGGTAACGTTCCCGCGGCAATTAACCTGAAGTCGCCCTGGGCGGTGACGGGAGCACAGGATCGTGGCAGAGCCAATCAGAAACAAGCGTCCGGAGCGGATACGGCTCGGCGATCTGCTCCTGCAGCAGAAGCTGATCTCGCAGGAGCAGCTCAAGGGCGCTCTCGAAGATCAGGCCCGCTCGGGCCGGAAGCTGGGCCGGGTGCTAATCGAGAGCGGGTATCTTTCGGAAGACCAGATCGGCGAGGCGCTCGCCCGTCAGCTCGGCGTTCCGTTCATCAACCTGAAGTACTACAACTTCAATTCTGCCGTGACGCGCAAAGTGCCCGAAGCCCAGGCGCGGCGCTTCCGCGCCCTTTTGCTCGAAGAGCAGGACGACATGGTACTGGTCGCGATGGTCGATCCCACCGACTTGTTTGCCTTCGACGAGATCTCGCGGCTCATTCGCAAGGAAGTCAACATCGCGGTGGTGTCCGAGACGCTGCTGCTGCAGACCATAGACCGGATCTACCGGCGCACCGACCAGATCAGTTCGCTCGCCAAGGAACTGGGCGAGGATCTGGGCGATGTCGTGGACTTCGGGACGCTGACCCTGGGTGCCGAGGATGCTCCGGTCGTCAAGCTCCTTCAGACGATGTTCGAGGACGCGGTCCAGGCGCGGGCCTCCGACATCCACATCGAACCGCATGAGCAGGGGCTGCACATCCGCTTCCGGATCGACGGCCTGTTGCAGCCGCAGACCCAGACCGACGCCAAGATATCCTCGGCGGTGGCGCAGCGGCTCAAGCTGATGTCGGGGCTCGACATCTCCGAGCGGCGCCTGCCGCAGGACGGCCGCTTCAACGTCAAGGTCAGGGAACAGCACGTCGACGTACGCATTTCCAGCATGCCGACCCAGTACGGCGAGACGATCGTCATGCGCCTGCTCCATCGTGCCGGAGGCCTGCATCAGCTGGACGATCTCGGCATGTCGCCGGAAATGCTCCAGCGTTTCAGCAGCGCGATCCACCGCTACACGGGCATGGTGCTCGTGACCGGGCCCACGGGGAGCGGCAAGACGACGACCTTGTACGCGGCGCTGAACGAACTGAACAAGCCGGACTGCAAGATCATCACGGTGGAGGACCCAGTCGAGTACCGGCTCGACGGCTTGAACCAGGTCCAGGTGAACGACAAGATCGAACTTACATTCGGCCGCGTGCTGCGTTCGTCTCTGCGCCAGGACCCGGACGTCATCCTGATCGGGGAAATGCGCGACCTCGAGACGGCGGAGATCGGGCTGCGTGCGGCCATCACCGGTCACATGGTGCTGTCGACGCTGCACACGCGCGACGCAGCGAGCTCGCCGCTGCGGCTGATCGACATGGGGGTACCGCGTTACATGGTCGCCTACTCGCTTCAGGCCGTGGTGGCCCAGCGGCTTCTCCGCGTCAACTGCGAATCCTGCCGCAAGCCGCACCAGCCCGACCCGCAGGAAGTGCAGTGGCTGCGCACCGTCGGCTGCGATCCGGCCGCAGGGCGGATCATGGCCGGGAGCGGCTGCCAGCATTGCAACGGCAGCGGCTATGCGGGGCGAATCGGGATCTACGAGATGCTCGAAATGGACAACGAGCTCGCCGCGCTTGCCAATTCGGATGACCCTGGACGCTTCATCGAAGCAGCCGAGCGGCGGATGGCGGGTCAGATGTTGCGGGACCGTGCGGCCCAGCTTGCGCTCACCGGCAAGACCACGGTGTCGGAAGCCATGCGCGTCACCGCGCAGCTCGAAGACTGAGCCCACGCGTGCCGTTCTTCGCCTATACAGGTCGTAATGCGAGAGGAGAACTGGTGCGCGGCGTGCTCGAGAATTCCGATTCAGGCGCGATTGCGGATCAGCTCCTTACAAGCGGTGTATCGCCAATAGACATCAGTCCTGCTTCCGGCCCGCAGGCGCTCGCCGGAGAGGGATGGCTGCGCCGGTTGACTTCGGAGAAAGTGACGCTCGAGGACATGGTGCTGTTCAGCCGGCAGATGTACACGCTTCTCAAGGCCGGGGTTCCGATACTCAAATCCCTGGCCGCGCTGCAGGAATCCGCGACCCGAATCGGTTTTGCAAACATGTTGCAGGACTTGCGCACGAGCCTGGATAGCGGCCGGGACCTGTCCACTGCGATGCGCAGACACCCCAAGGTGTTCGAACCGTTCTATATCAGCATGGTGCGCGTGGGCGAGCTCACCGGGGCGTTGGAAGAGGTCTTCCTGAGACTCTTCAATCATATCGAGTTCGAAAGGGAGATCAAGGATCAGGTATCGCAGGCGCTGCGCTACCCGATTTTCGTTCTCGTCGTAATGGGAGTCGCTTTGGTCATTGTCAATATCTTCGTCATTCCAGCTTTTGCTCGGATTTTCGCGAGTTTCAAGGCCGAACTTCCGTTGATGACGAGGGTGCTGCTCGGTTTCTCGGACTTCATGGTGCAATACTGGCCGGCGCTCTTGGGCGTCGTCGCCGGCGCCTATGTGATGTTCCGCGTGTGGGTCGCCACCCCTGCGGGCCGCTACCGTTGGGACCGGGTGAAACTTGGCGTTCCCATAGCGGGAAAGATCGTTCTCAAGGCGACCTTGGCCCGTTTCGCCCGCTCGCTGTCGATCGCCCTGAAAAGCGGTGTGCCCATCGTGCAGGCCCTTTCGGTGGTGGAGCAGGTCGTGGACAATGCCTATGTGGGGCAGCGAATCCAGCAAATCCGTGAGGGAGTCGAGCGCGGCGAAAGCCTGCTGCGGACCGCCGTGACCACCGGGGTGTTCACGCCGGTGGTGCTGCAAATGATTTCAGTGGGCGAGGAAGCGGGCGAGCTGGACGACCTGCTGCGCGAAGTGGCCGAGATGTATCAGCGCGAAGTCGAATACGATCTGAAGACGCTATCCTCGCAGATTGAGCCCATCCTGATCGTGCTGCTCGGTGGATTGGTGCTGGTAATGGCCCTTGGGGTATTCCTCCCCATGTGGGATCTGGGACACGCTGCGCTTGCAGGCGGCAATCGCTAGAGTCCTCACACCGGGCTCGGATTCGTGCCGGCCCCGGCGCGCCGGCCCCGGATTTACACTGATCGAACTGATCGTCGTCATTTGTATCGTTGCGCTGTGCGCCACGCTGCTGCTCGAGCGCCTGCGCTTCTACCAGGAAGCCGCGGAAAAAGCGGCAATGGAATACACGGTCGCCACGATGAAAAGTGCGTTGCAACTGCGAGTCGCAGCCATGCTTGTGCGAGGCGAGGAAAGGAATATCGGGGTTCTCGCCCGCTCAAACCCGGTGGACTGGTTGACGGAGCCGCCTGCTGGCTACCGTGGAGAGTTTCGCGCGCCGCAACCCGCGGTGCCGAGGGGAAGCTGGTATTTTGACGCGACCAGGAACGAGATCGTGTACGTTCCCAATCTCGACGCTCACCTCGATCGCCTGGCTGACGGCGGCAAGCGGCTTCGATTTCGGGTGCGGATCGATTTCGAGCCAAGAGACCCGGGTTCTGAGCTCATGCGATTCGCCGGAATGCGGGTCGAGCAGGTGACGCCCTATACTTGGTTTTACAGGCAATAGGCATGAGAATTGCGTTTGTTGACCTGTGCGACTGTGTCCGGGCAGGATACTGTGAACTACTTGGCATTCCAGTCGGGTTTGCCGGGATGCTTCAACCCTCCTGAGGGAACGGGCGAAAGAATAGATTGAAGCCATAGGCTGTTAAACTCCCAGAGCAGAGGAAAATATTTTGGAGGAACCAAGAATGAGCAAAGAAACTCGCGGCTTTACACTGATCGAGCTGATCGTGGTGATCCTGATCCTCGGCATTCTGGCGGCCATCGCGGCGCCCAAGTTCATCGATCTGACCGGACAGGCCCGTATCGCCTCATTGAAGGGCTTGCGCGCTGCAGTCAGTTCCGCCTCGAACCTGGCGAACGCGCTGACGGTGGCTCAAGGGAACAGCGCCAACCAGTCCATCACTATCGAAGGGAACCAGACCGTGCTGATGAAGAATTACTATCCGTCCGATGCCGCCGGCGGGATCGATGTGGCGGTGCGCTTCGATTCCGTGACCTTCAACACCGGAGCGTCGAGCCCCACGACTTTCCAGGTTAAGAGCGCGCCGACGGTGGCAGGCTGTGCTTTTACGTATACCGCACCGACAGCCACGACCCTACCCCCGACCATCACGACGGTGACGACCACCGGCTGCTGACCGACGGCCGCATGACGATCCCTTATGGAATGCTCGATGAATGCCGTTATCGTCACCGTGCGGATCGGGTGGACGCCCAGCGCGATTTCGCGTTAGCATTGGCGCGGCGGAGAGAAAGGGCTTGTGTATAATGACAAAAAGCGTCAGAGCGGAACTACAGGCGCTTAAATTCTTGAGGGATACGAAAATGACGAAGCAAACTCGCGGCTTCACGTTGATCGAGCTAATCGTGGTGATCCTGATTCTCGGCATCCTCGCGGCCATCGCGGCGCCCAAGTTCATCGACCTGACCGGGCAGGCCCGCATAGCCGCATTGAACGGCTTGCGCGCTGCAGTCAGTTCCGCCTCGACGCTGGCGAACGCGCTGACGGTCGCTCAAGGGAACAGCGCCAACCAGTCCATCACTATCGAAGGGAGCCAAACCGTACTGATGAAGAATTACTACCCGTCCGATGCCGCCGGCGGCATCGATGTGGCGGTGCGCTTCGATTCCGCGACCTTCGCCACCGGGACCTCGGCTCCAACGCGTTTTCAGGTGGTCGCCGCGCCGACGGTGGCAGGCTGTGCTTTCACCTATACCGCACCGACAGCCACGACCCTGCCCCCGACCATCACGACGGTGACGACCACCGGCTGCTGACCGGCGGCCGCAAACCAACAGACCCCCATCGAATGCAAGGGCGGGTGCCGCGAGGCGCCCGCCCTTCTTGTTTTCCAGTCTGCGGGACCGGCGAAGCTGCGTCGGAACCGCGCCTCCGGCCGGCTCCCGAGCGGCTTTACCCTTCGGGTGGTTTCGGCGCTGCAAACTCAGGACATCGCACCGGGCGGCGCATTGAGCGCAATGTAGCTGGGGCAGCCTGCTGCGGATTTAGCGAGACCTTCGAGGTTTCTGGAAGCGACCGATTCGAGAGCTGCCGGTCATAGAAAAATCATTGACAACAATATCTTATTACGATAACTTGAAGTTAAGCATGATTTAGGGGGAGCGGCTGCTGGGCTGGTTTTCCAAATCGACGCAGGAATCGGGACTTCTGGCGGTCGCAGTCGAGCCGGAGGCGATTAAATTTGCCCACGTGAGGATCGCGGGCAGCGGGCGTCCTCACGCCACTCAATGGTGGACCTCATCCAGCGCTCCCTCCGACCAAGCGAGTTCCTTGCAGCGGGCGACAAGGGAGCGCGGTCTCTCTCGCCTGACCTGTACTACTCTTCTCGAGCCCGCGGACTACCAGATTCTCCTCGTCGAGCCGCCCAAGGTGCCCGCTGACGAGTTGAAGGCGGCGATTCGGTGGCGCATCAAGGATCTGATCGAATACCACATCGACGACGCCACGGTCGACGTGTTCGAAGTGCGTGCGGAGGGAGACCCCAAGGGACAGGCGAAAGCCATGTATGCCGTGGCCACTCCGAACGAGGCGGTGCAAAAGCGGATTGCATTGTTTCAGGATGCGCGCGTTCCTCTCAAGGTCATCGATATTCCAGAAATGGCGCAGCGCAACGTCGCTGCATTGTTCGAATCCCCGGATAAGGCTGCGGCGATGCTGGCGTTTTCCGCGTGGGGAGGACTACTGACGATCTCGTTCCACGGTGAGCTGCTCCTCACGCGACGCCTTGAGGTTACGGCAGTGCAGCTTGGGCAGCGGGAGCACGGCGATCACTATCGCGAGCGGGTCGCGACCGAGATCACCCGCTCGCTGGATATTTTCGATCGCCAGCGTCTCAGCGTAGGCGTAGGCGAGTTGTTGCTCGCCCCGCTGCCGCAGGACCCCGGACTCGAGCAATTCCTCCACGACAAGGTTTACGTGCCGGTGGTCAGCGCGGCCTTGCCGCGGGTCATGGATTTTTCCGACGGCAGCGAGCCGAGTGCCGAGGAGCAATGGGAATACTTTTATCTTTTCGGGGCGGCGCTTCGGGTCGAGGAGAAAGCGCTGTGAGCCAGCAGATCAATCTTTTCAATCCCCAGTTCCTTGCGAAGGAAAAGTATTTTTCCGCGGTCACCATGACCCAGGCGCTCGGGTTGCTGGTGCTGGGTATCATGGCTTTTTACGGTTTTGCCTTCTGGCAGGATCGGAGCCTCACGCGCCAGATCGCGGAATCGGGGCGCGCTTACGAGCAGCAGAAGCTGCAATTCGCCAAAGTCAGTGCCGAGCTCAGTCCGGAAAAACGCGAAGCTCAACTCGATCAGGATCTCAAGAACGTCGAAGCGGCGATTGCCTTGCGCCAGACCTTGATGCGCGAGCTGGGCACCGGCACCCTGGCCAGGCCCACCCGTTATTCGGATTACCTGCTCGCTTTTGCACGTCAGACGGTCCCGGGCCTGTGGCTCACGGGTATACAGGTCGCGGAAGGTGGAGGGCAACTGACCATGAGCGGGCGGGCTCTGCAGGCCGATCTTGTGCCCGTCCTCATCGGACGACTCAAGCAGGAATCGGTGCTTCGCGGCCGACCGCTCGAAGCCTTGGCGATTACGCGGAGCTCCGCGGGGAAGGATCCTGCTCGCTCGATCGTGGATTTTACGGTCAGCTCGCCGGGGTCGCCCGATCCGGGGAACCTGAGGGCCAAACCCTAGCCATGCGCCTGCCGGAACCCCTGCGACGCTACGCCGATCGCCTCGACGCGATGAGCCTGCGTGAACGCGTGCTGATATTTCTGGCGGCCGCGGTCGTGATCGTCGCGATCGCCAACAGCGCGCTCTTCGAGCCCATCCTGCGGCGACAGAAACTCAACTCACATACCATCCAGCAGCAGGACGACGAGATTCGTGCCATGCAACTGCAGGTGCAGGCGTACGCCCAGGCGAGGTCGGGTGACAGCGCGAACGCGAGGCGGCAGCGTTTGGAGAAGCGCAAGATCGAATTGTCGGCCCTCGATCGGGAACTTGCCGCAAGACAGAGCGAGCTGGTGACGCCCGAGCGCATGGCAAAGATGCTTTCCGAAATCGTCAAGCGGAATCCGGACATCGAGCTTGTCAGCCTGCGCTCGCTGGCAGCTACCGGATTGAGTCAATCGCTCACGCCGGCAGCGGGTTCCGCGCCGAGCGACCTCGCGATGTACCGCCACGGAATCGAGATCGTCGTGTCGGGAAGCTATTTGAGAATGCTGAACTACGTCAGCCAGCTCGAGCGACTTCCCGCGAGGATCGTGTGGGGCAACATGGAGCTTCAGGCCGGTGCTTACCCGGTGGCCACGCTGAAGATCACCCTTTATACGTTCAGCCCGGAAAAGACATGGCTGCTTATTTGACACTGAGCGTCGCGCTCGCCGTCATGCTCGGCACGCCGCCCGCCTTTGCGCAGGGCCTGAGCGATCCGACTCGCCCGCCGCGCGAAATTCTTGGCGGGGGTGCGGACGCCTTTGAGCCCGCGCCAAGTTCCCCGGCGCAAGTCGTGATCGTCTCGAAAGACCGCCGTCAGGCGACGATCAACGGCCAGACGGTGAATCTGGGCGGGCGCTATGGCAACGCGACGCTGGTGGGGATCAGCGATGAGGAGATCGTTCTGCAGCGGCCGGACTCGACTCAGGTGATCAGGCTCTACTCATCGGTCAACCGCAAGGTACGTGCGTCTCCGGAACAGAGATCGACCAAAGCCGCCGGAAGGCGGGAGGATGGGATCCATGAAGCGAATTAGGCTTGCGATACTGCTTGCTCTGGTGAGTTCGTGCGCCGAGCGACCGGTCATCACCCAGGAAGTCGAACCGAGCATTCTTTCGGAGGTCCAAAGCGCCGCCAACCAGGCGCGCTCGCGCCAGCCGGACGCGGTTCGTGAGGCGCTGCTGCCGCCGCTGCGCGCGGAAATTCCCAAGGTGCCCGGGGCGCCGGTCGAGCCGCGTTTCGATCTCGTGGTCAACGCGGCACCCGCCCAACAGGTGTTCATGTCGATCGTCTCGGGAACCCGCTACAGCATGCTTCTGAGCCCCGCTGTCGGTGGCACGATTTCGGTCAACCTCAAAGACGTCACGGTGCCGGAAGCGCTCGACTCGATTCGCGAGGTCTACGGATACGAATACAAGATCGACGGCGCCCGCATTCATGTGCAGCCGGCAGGTCTTCAGACCCGGGTGTACCACGTGAGTTACATGATCGGTCTGCGTTCCGGCCGCAGCGACGTGCGGGTGAGTTCCGGCGTCATCTCGGGAAATATCCAGCAGGGCGGGGGCGGGGCTCCCGCCGGGGGGATGGTGGGTGGGTTCGCTGCGACGCCCGGGGGACAAGCGAATTCGGCGGCGCTCAGCGCAGTCGGCTTGGGTGCCATAGCGAGCACCAGCCTGGATGCGAGCCGCGTTTCGACGGTTTCGCAGAGCGACTTGTGGAATGAAGTCACCCTCGCGCTGCGCGCACTGATTGGAACCGGAGAGGGCAGAAACGTGGTGGTCAGCCCGCAATCGGGCGTCGTCGTCGTGCGCGCCATGCCGGAGGAATTGCGGAGCGTGGAAGCCTATCTGAAGGCGATGCGTCTTTCGATCGGGCGGCAGGTGATGATCGAGGCGAAGATCGTCGATGTGACACTGAATGGATCCTATCAAGCTGGAATCAATTGGGCTGCGTTTCACACAGGGCCGAACAGCGCGATATCGGGCGGCCCCTTGTCGACCGGGACTGTGCTCAGCACGAGCGCGACCCCAGGAAACGTCACCGGCGCCACTTCCATTACCGGACCCGCCGGCTCCATAACGGCTGCGAGCCCGGTTTTCGGCGCGGTGGCGGGCCAGAATCTCGTCAACTTCACCAACCCCGGGGCTTCCCTCCTCGGGCTTGCTTTCCAAACGAGCAATTTTTCGGCGCTGCTCACTTTTCTCGAGACGCAGGGATCGACTCAGGTTCTGTCGAGCCCGCGAATCGCGACACTCAACAACCAGAAGGCCGTGTTGAAGGTGGGAACCGACCAGTTTTTCCTGACAAGTATTACGTCATCGACGGTCTCAGTCAGCTCCACTCAGACCGGCGTCTCGCTGACGCCGACGTTCAGCCCGTTTTTCTCGGGAGTATCGCTCGATATCACGCCGCAGATCGACGAGGAGGGCAATATCGTCCTGCATATCCATCCGCTGGTGAGCAACGTTACCAGCTCCGACACCCCGTTCAACTTCGGAACGGGGGTCGGCACGCAAGACCTTCAGCTGGCGAAAAGCGCCATCAACGAGTCGGACACCGTGGTCCGCGTTCAGGACGGCAACATCGTCGCTCTGGGAGGCCTGATGCAGGTGGATGTCGTAGTCAACCAATCGGGGGTGCCAGGCCTCCAAAACATACCCGGCATCGGTGAGGCCTTCCGCAGCACCAGCCGAACCCGTACCAAGAGGGAACTGGTCATTCTCATGAAACCCACCGTGATCAAGGGCGACAAGGATTGGGAACAGGACATCCAGCAGGTGCGCGACCGCATTCAAACCTACGGGACCAGCGCGGGGTCCAGTCCATCGCGATAGCGCGAAGTGAATCCATCTCCCCACTGTGGCCTTCCGAACCCCGGTTAACTTGAAGTGATCTATCTTTCCCACTTCGGACTGCGCGAACCCCCGTTCGGGATTACTCCCGACACGAGCTTTTTCTATGCGTGCGCGAGCAGCCAGGAAGCGTTGAACACGCTGCTCGTCGCGGTCGCCAATGGGGAGGGCTTCATCAAGATCACCGGCGAGGTGGGCACGGGGAAGACCCTGTTGTGCCGCAAGTTCCTCGCCACCCTCGACGACAGCTGGGTCAGCGCGTACATCCCGAATCCGAACCTCGAACCCAAGACGCTGCTGCTCGCGCTCGCCGAGGAGATGGGCGTGAAGCTGGACGGCGGGCTCGACCAGCATCATCTGCTCAAGGCCCTGAATCTGGCGCTGCTGGATTTCGCCCGCCAGAAGAGGCGCGTCGTCGTGTGTCTCGACGAAACCCAGGCGATGCCGCTCGAATCGCTCGAGACGCTGCGGCTGCTCACCAATCTCGAAACCGAAAAACGCAAGCTCGTCCAGGTGATCCTGTTCGGCCAGCCCGAACTCGACGAGAGACTGGCGCATGAATCGATCCGGCAGCTGCGTCAGCGCATCACTTTTCAGCATCATATGGGCACCTTGACGCGCGAGGAGACCGAGCACTATCTGGCGCACCGTCTCGCGATCGCCGGCCATGCGGGCGACGCCGCGTTTGCTGCGGCGGCGGTGAGGACGATCTATCGCGCCAGCCGGGGCGTTCCCCGCCTCATCAACATCCTCGCCAACAAAGCGATGATGCTTGCCTACGGCGAGGGCACGCGCAGGGTCACCGGGCGGCACGCGCGCGCCGCAAGGCTCGACACACCGGCATCGTTCTCGCTTTCACCCGCCTGGCTCTGGCTTGCGCTCGGCTGCATCGCATTTTCGAGCATTGGCTGGATGATGCTGCGATGAGCCTGATCAACAGGATGCTTCGCGATCTCGACAAGCGCCACGCGTCTCAGGGCGGAACGGCCGCGCCCGCCGGCGCTTTTTCGGCGCACATGTACCCCGTACGCGCACGCACATTCGCTTCCGACCTCTTCTGGCGCATCATGGCCATGGCGATGCTCTTCGCCGTAGGCTGGGTCGCGTGGGTGGTGTGGCAGCTGACACCGCATCCGATCGTCACCGACCTGGCCTACCAATCTTCGCCGGGGAAGACTTCCAAGCCGCCTGACGCCGCACCGCCCCATCCCGGTTCGGCGGCAGCCCCGCAGGCCGCCGCCGCGCCTCCTGCGCCAGCAGCGACCACGCCATCGAGTCCTTCCGCTGAGGACACGGCACTCGGAACCCCGCAGGCGCCCTTGACGCAACAGCGGGCGAATGTGGATATGTTGCGGCTGGCGACCGAGTTGACGACTCCCATTCCCGAGCGAAGCGCGAGACCGCCATCTTCCAGAAGCGCTCCCAAGAATCCAAGCAATACATCCCGGAAATCCGCGCAACCCGCGCGCGCCGTCGAACCCGTCGCAACTGGAAAAATCGACCGGCGTTCGAATACTACGCAGCGCGATCGCCCGGAAAACGAATTCCGCCGAGCGGTCAAACTGGTGAACCAGGGCCGCATCGCAGAAGGCATGGACGCTTTTCGCAGTGCCTTGGCGATCGATCCCGGACACGAAAGCGCGCGCCAGACCCTGGTGGCGTTGTTGCTCGAAGCCAAGCGCGTGGACGAGGCGGCGGATCTCCTCCAGGAAGGCCTCGCGCTGAACAGCGAGAACACCGGCTTCGCCATGCTGCTCGCACGTATCCTGGTCGAGCGAGACGATATTCAGACGGCGCTTATCGTGTTGCAAAGACACGCCGCGCCGCCGGACCTCAATCCGGATTTTCACGCGTTTGCCGCGGCCCTCTACCAGAGGCTCGATCGCCACAAGGAAGCGATCGAGCAATACCAGGCGGCGCTCCGCCTTGCGCCGTCGGCGGGCATCTGGTGGATGGGCCTGGGGATTTCGTACCAGGCCGTCGGACAGCCCAAGGAAGCGCTCGAGGCCTTCACGCGCGCCAAATCGGCCGGAAACCTCAATCCGAATCTCCTCGCCTTCGTCGATCAGCGACTGAGGCAACTGCAGTAAAGTCCGGCGCCCGGGACCACGGGTGAATCTGCCCGCCGCAAGAGCTTGCCCTCGGTAGGACGCCGTGCGCGACAGCTATCGCGAGGTATACGGCAGCTTCCGCTGGGAGGTGCCCGCGCGTTTCAACATCGCGACAGCCTGCTGCCTCCGGCACTCCCACGACCGTGATCGCGTGGCCCTGCACTGGGAGGACGAGGGTGGAGCCGCGGCCACTCATACCTTCCGGGATTTGCAGCAGCAGGCCAGCCGGCTTTCGAACGCACTCGCGGCACTCGGGGTGGAGCGCGGCGATCGCGTCGCCATCATCCTGCCGCAGCGCCCGGAAACTGCGATCGCGCACCTCGCCTGCTACCAGACGGGCGCGGTGGCGATGCCGCTTTCGATCCTGTTCGGTCCCGATGCGCTGGAATACCGTCTGCAGGACAGCGAGGCGGCGGTCGCGTTGGTCGATCCCGCATCGATGCCGAATCTGATCCCGATTCGCGACAGGCTCCCGTTCCTGAAGCACGTCATCGGCGTCGCCGGAGCGCGGGAATCCGGCGTGCAGCCCTGGAACGTACTTCTCGAGAGGGCTTCCGAGCATTTCGTTCCGGTCGACACTGGGGCCGAGGATCCGGCGCTGCTCATCTACACCAGCGGTACGACCGGACCGCCGAAGGGCGCGCTCATGCCGCAGCGAGTCCTGCTCGGGAATATCCCCGGGTTCGTGCATTCACACGATCTGTTTCCGCAGGCGGGCGACCTGTTCTGGTCGCCCGCAGACTGGGCTTGGACGGGCGGCCTGATGGACGCGCTGCTTCCGTCGCTCTACCACGGCACTCCGCTCCTCGGCTACCGCGGCCGGTTCGAACCCGAAAAGGCGTTCTGGCTGATGCAGAAATACGGAGTGCGCAACACCTTTCTCTTTCCGACTGCGCTCAAGATGATGATGAAGGCGCTCCCGCAGCCGAAGAAGCGCTACGAGCTCTCGCTGCGTTCCATCATGAGTGCCGGCGAATCGGTCGGGGAGACGGTGTTCGAGTGGAGTCGCGACGCGCTCGGGGTCACCGTGAACGAAATGTTCGGGCAAACCGAGATCAACTACATCGTCGGCAATTCGCACACGTTGTGGCCGGCCAAGCCCGGCTCCATCGGGCGGCCGTATCCTGGGCACCGCGTCGCCTGCATCGACGCAACGGGAAGCGAAGTTCCGGTGGGAGAGACCGGAGAAGTGGCGGCGTGGGCGCAAGGCGACCCGGTTTTTTTTCTCGAATACTGGAGGAATCCCGAGGCGACGCGCAACAAGTACACCGGACAGTGGTGCCGGACCGGAGACCTGGCGAAGCGCGACGAAGACGGCGATTTCTGGTATCAGGGCCGCACGGACGACGTATTCAAGAGCGCGGGCTATCGCATCGGTCCGTCGGAGATCGAGAATTGCCTGGTCAAGCATCCCGCGGTCGCGAATGCCGCGGTGGTGGGCAGCCCCGACCCGGAGCGCACCAACATCGTCAAAGCCTTCATCGTCCTCACCCCCGGCCATGAAGCTTCCGCGGCCCTGGAGGCCGACC
>DATDGA010000397.1:0-4084 GCA_036522335.1 Burkholderiales bacterium | reverse complement strand
CGTGAATGCGGGCGGCGGCCCGGGTACGGCCCGCCGTCTTGCGAGCCGCGCTGCTGCGCCGGGGTTCGCTCGGCGCAGTTGAAACGGGGATTTTCAGAATCCGGTGCAGCCGGACGATACGGTTCCCAGCCCGTTACCGTCTACCCAGCAACGCGGTGTTGACCACGCTCGATTCGCCGTCGGTGCACAGGAGCCTCCCTTTTGTAGTGAACCCTTTCCCTCCCCAGGGAGTGGGCTGTGGGAGAAAAGCATGCGCGGTCCGTTGTTGCCGGTCAAGAGATCGTCCGTGTAGTGAAAACCTTACACGCATCGTGGTGAAAACCTGACGAGCGGGAGAAGCGCTCTTCCGGGCGGCGTACAATGACGCGGCTGAAGAACGGAGCCAGGAGTACCGCATGAACAAACCCGAACGCCTCACCTCGGCCGTCGCTGCGAAGGAGTTCCTCGTAGGCGGCGTGCGCATGAGGAGGCCGTTCCGCATTCGGCGCCTGGGTCATTTCGGCGTGAACGTCGCCGATCCGGAGAAGAGCAAGGATTTCTACTGCAAGCTCCTCGGTTTCCGCATCTCCGATCCGCTCGATTTCGGACCGCGGCTGCCCGAGGACAAGCGTTCCAGCGTTGGCACCACGGTCGGCTACTTCACGCGCCACGGCACCGATCACCATTCCTTCGTTTTCTTTCCCAAGGACGCCTACGCCGTCCTGAACCCGCATTCGCTGAAGCCCTCGGGGACGCTCAACCAGATCACCTGGCAGGTCGGCTCGCTGCAGGAAGTGTCGGACGCTTTCGACTGGTTCACCCGGCGGGAGAAACAGATCCGCCGCGCGGGCCGCGACCTGCCGGGATCGAACTGGCATTTCTATCCGCCCGATCCCGACGGCCACACCAACGAACTCTACTACGGCATCGAGCAGATCGGCTGGGACGGGTACTCGAAGCCGCGCGAGATGTACGGCGTGCGCTACGCGAAGCCGCCGCAGCTGCCGCACCTGTCCGAATACGCCGAGGTGATGAAGGCGAGCGCGGACGGCATTCCGATCGAGAAGGGGCTGCGCGCGGAAGACATGGGCGGCGAGGAGAAGTACGACGTCGGCGGGATTTTTCTCGCGCGGCCGTTCAAGATCTCGAGAATCGGGCCGGTGCGTTTGTTCGTCGAGGACATGGAGCCGATGGTGCGCTTCTACCGCGACGACCTCGGCCTCACCATCACCGAAGAAGTGATTTACAAGGGCCACCGCTGCGTGTTCCTGCGCGCGAACACCGAACACCACTCGATGGCGCTCTATCCGCTCGCGCTGCGCGAAGAACTGCGCCTGCGCTCCGACATCACGCTCATGTCATTCGGCCTGCAACTCGGCAGCTACCAACAACTGCGCGACGCCATCGCGTACCTCAAAGAAAACGGCGTCAAGATCAAATACCTCCCGCCCGACCTATTCCCCGGCATCGACTACTGCGCCTTCGCCATCGACCCCGACGGCTTCGCCTTCCAGCTGTATTACTACATGGAACAAATCGGCTGGGACGGCAAACCCCGCCCCGCGTCGGAGCGCCCGGACATCGACAACACCAAATGGCCGGACGAAGTTGAGGCGCACAGCGATACGTTCTTGGGAGAGCCGTTCCTCGGGCCGCTGGGTTAGGCGTTTTCGCTCTCCGCGCATATCCGAGGTGGCAGGCCCTGCGCAGCCTACGCATGTTGAATCGTAACGACCGATTTCTGAGAATCCTTGTCTTGGTCGGTCTGCTGCACCTTGGCGCGTGCGCCGCACCCGTCGAAGATCCGGACGACTCCCGAGCGTTGGCTGCGAATGCTGCAGAGGCGTTCACGACCGACGATGGCGTTCGGTTGCCGCTCAGGACATTTCCCGCCGGTCAGCATCCGAAAGCCATGCTGGTCGCTTTGCACGGCTTCAATGACTACGGCGGGTCCTTCGAGGAGCCTGCCCGATATTTTGCCCAGGCGGGGATCGAGACTGTGGCCTACGACCAGCGAGGATTCGGCGGCGCGCCTGATCGCGGCAAGTGGGCCGGAACCCAGGTGATGGTCGACGACTTCGTCGCCTTTCTGCATTTCGTCCGTCGAGATCATCCCGACCTGCCATTGTTCGTGCTCGGCGAGAGCATGGGCGGCGCCGTTATCTCGGTCGCGCTGGCACAAGAGACCGAGGTCAGGATCGATGGAGTGATACTCGCGACCCCGGCAATCTGGGCGCGAGACACCATGCCGTGGTATCAGCGGTTCGCGATCTGGGGTGGTGCCGGGGTGGCGCCGGCACTGATCCTGAGCAGCACCAAGTTCGGCATCGTGTCCTCGGACAATGCCGCGATGCTGGCCGAGCTTGCCAAGGATCCCCTGACAATCAAAGGGACCCGCCTCGACACCCTGAGCGGGCTGAGCGACCTGATGGATCAGGCCATTCTGTCAGTACCGAAGCTCAGGTTCAGGACACTCATTATTTATGGCTTGCGCGACGTCATGATCCCTCGCCGGCCGATGATTGCGCTGCTCGAGCGCTGGCCGCAAGACGCGCCACGAAACTTCAGGTTTGGCCTCTATCCCGATGGTTACCACATGCTCCTGAGAGACCTGCAGCGCAACGTGGTCTGGAAGGACATCGTTTCCTGGATGTTTAAGCCGGACGCGACTTTGCCATCGGGATTCGAACGCGAGCCGCCCGAGGTGTTGCGACAGCTTCGAACCTCCGGTGACTGACATAATCGTGTGCTGACAGTCTACAATCCCAGCCAAAGGAGGCCGCATGGACAAGGATTCCATTGAACGCCGCAATTTTCTCAAGAAGGTGTACGCGGTGAGCGTGGCCAGTATGCCCATCGTCGCGGGTCTTGCGCCGCGCTCCGCTCACGCGGCCTACAATCCCGCGGCGAAGTTCGAGTTGAAGGTGAGCGAGGTTGAGTTCCGCCGCAACGCCGGCGGGCGCCAGCTGATGGCCCGCATCTACCAGCCGCAGGGTGCGGGGCCGTTCCCGACGCTGCTCGATCTGCACGGCGGCGCGTGGAACAACAAGGACCGCCACGCCGAGGAGCCGATGGACCGCGCGATCGCGGCGAGCGGCGTACTGGTGGTGGCGATCGACATGACGCTCGCGCCGCAGGCGCCGTACCCGGCTTGCGTGCAGGACGCGAACTACGGCGTGCGCTGGCTGAAATCGAAAGCGGCCGGGTGGAACGGCGACGTATCGAAGCTCGGAGTGTTCGGCAGCTCGAGCGGCGGCCACGTCGCCGAGCTGCTCGGCATGCGTCCGCGCGATGCGCGCTACAACGCGATTCCGCTGCCCGAAGCGCCGAACGTCGATGCGACGGTCGCGTACGTGGCGACGCGCTCGCCGATCAGCAATACCTTCGCGCGCTACCAGAACGCCGAGGAAAAAAAGCGGGAAAGTATGATCAAGAACAATAAGACCTTCTTCGTTCCGTGGGAGACCATCCACGAGGCGAACCCGCAGGAAATTCTCGAACGCCGCGAGCAGGTCGCGCTCACGCCGCTCCTGGTCATGCAGGGCGCGCTCGACGACAACGTGCTGCCGGCGGCGCAGGAAAAATTCGCCGCGACCTACAACGCGGCGGGCGGCCAGGTCGATTTCCACGTGTTCCCGGACAGCGAGCACGAGTGGGTCGCGAAACCGGGACCGCAGACCGACCGCGCCCGCGAGATGGTCAAGGCCTTCATCGCGCGCAATCTGGGGACCCGCGCGGCATAGGATCGAGTTGCCGTTCCTCCGAATCCTGCGCGGGGGCGAGAGAGATCCCTCGCTCGCGCTCGGGATGACATTTTCCAAGACATGAACCGCCTGATCACCGAATACGGACTTGCCCTGGTTTTCGTGAACGTGCTGCTCGAGCAGGTCGGGATACCCATCCCGGCGATTCCGACTCTGATCGTCGCGGGCGCGCTGGCGGCCGAGGGCGGGTCCTCCCCCTTGGCGATTTTCGGCACGGCCTTCGTTGCGTGCATGCTGGGCGACGTGCTCTGGTATCTCGCGGGCCGGCGCTACGGCCGCCGCGTGATGACGCTCCTCTGCCGCCTGTCGCTGTCGCCCGATTCCTGCGTGCGCCAGACCGA
>DATDGA010000396.1:0-14621 GCA_036522335.1 Burkholderiales bacterium | reverse complement strand
AGGACTTCAGGACGCCGTCGCATTCGAGCCTGAAATCGTAGTGCAGCTGCCGCGCCGAGTGACGCTGCACGACGAAGAGCAAGGGCCCTGAGCCCGGGGCCGGGGCGGGCGTCGGTTCTGGCGTCGCCTCGAAGGCGCGCTTGGCGGAGTACTCGTCAAGCAGCGACGCGGGCCCAGCGGTCGCGGCGGCTTGGCGGGGCGATTCAGCTCGCTTGCCTCTGGGCATGCGCGAGATTCTAGGAGCAAATCCCGCGCCGGTCCAAGTCACCCGGGTTTGATTCAGATCAAAGGGCCCGCGAGCGGCCCGCCTGGGCGGGATAGGGTATAAAGCGTGCTGGCACCTCAGGTCCGACACGCGATGCAGCTCCTCACCGGAACGAGCGGGTTTTCCTACAAGGAATGGCTGGGCAAGTTCTATCCGGAGAAACTTCCCGGGAGCTCGATGCTGCGCTTCTATGCCACGCATTTCAGCACGGTCGAGATCAACAACACCTTCTACCGCATGCCGGACGAGACGATGCTCGCCCGCTGGGCCGAGGAGGTGCCTGAGAACTTCTATTTCACTCTCAAGGCGCCGCGCCGCATCACCCACGAGCTGCGCCTGCGCGAAGCCGATTCGAACGTCGCCGAATTCCTGCGGCGCACGCTGGTGCTCGGCGGGAAACTCGGGGTGCTCCTGTTCCAGCTGCCGCCGTACCTGAAGAAAGATCTCCCCCGGTTGAAGGATTTCCTGGGTCTGCTTCCTGCGGGCCGGCGCGTGGCCTTCGAATTTCGCCACCACTCCTGGCACGACGAGGAGGTGTACCAAGCGCTGCGCGCCTGCGCCGCGATCCTCTGCGTTACCGACACCGACACGGGCGATACGCCCTTCGTAGCCACCGCGGACTGCGGCTATCTGCGCCTGCGGCGGACCCACTACGACGACGCGGATCTGCGCGCCTGGGTCGGGAAGATCGCGGCGCAGCCCCTGGACCGCGCTTACGTCTACTTCATGCACGAGGACGACGCACTGGGGGCGGTGTTTGCCCGACGACTCACGGAGCTCTGGCGCGAGGCGAAAACCTCGGGTTGAAACCCGAGGGGGCGTCCGCCGCACGGTGGTTCAACGGCGGGATTCACAGGTATTATCGGGTCTTCACGCTACCCGATCAGCCGACCCGAAATGACCCCGCCCGAAGCGATTGCGGCAACACCCGGTGCGATCGGTCGCCTCAAGCTCTACTACGAAAGGAACGAGCAGAAGATCGCGATCCTTTCGTTCATCTGCGGGTTTTTCTTCGACATCCTGAGCGTCGATCGCGTCGATTCCTGGCTCGCCATCGGCCAGCAGGTCCTCTATCTCGCGGTGATCCTCGCGGCGCTGACGCAGATGTTCCTCGAGGAGGGCAAGCCGTCACCCGAGCCCGGAAGCATGTTCGTTCTCAGGCGCTGGTACCACCAGTACCGCACCGCACTGGTCCACTTTTTCCTGGGAACGCTGCTCAATGTCTACACGATCTTCTTCTTCAAGAGCTCCTCGCTACTCGTATCGTTCTCCTTCCTTGCGTTCCTCGTGTTCCTGCTGTGGGCGAACGAGTCGGCGCGCGTCAAGTCGCTGGGGCTGCCTTTCAAGTTCACCTTGTTGAGCCTTTGCGTGATGTGCTTCTCCGCCAACATAGTCCCGATGTTCGTCGGTTCGATCGGGCTCGTCGTGTTTCTCATCTCGATGCTGGCGGGTTGCCTGCCGCTGCTCGGCGTCACATGGTGGATCCGGAGGCGCTCGCCCGATCTCTTTCCGCGCGCCAGGAGGCAAGTGCTCGTTCCGCTGGGCGGGGTGCTGATCGGTTTTCTCGTTTTCTACTTCTTCAGGTTGATTCCGCCGGTACCGCTCTCGATCCCGTTCATCGGGGTCTATCATGCCGTCGAGAAGACTCAGGATACCTACCGTTTGAGCCACGAACGTCCGGCGTGGCGCTTCTGGCAGCACGGAGACCAGGAGTTCCTCGCGCAGCCCGGCGACAAGGTGTACGTGTTCTTCCGTATTTTTTCGCCGACGCGCTTCTCCGACCAGGTGCAGATGCGCTGGTACTGGAAGGACGACACCCGCGGCTGGATATCGCAGGACGCGATTCCCATCAAGATCGTCGGCGGGCGCGCGGAAGGCTTTCGCGGCTACGGCTTCAAGTCAAACTACCAGCCGGGCGAATGGAAAGTGCAGGTGGAAACCACCGATGGACGCGAGATCGGCCGCGTGTATTTCAACTTGGAAACCCGCCCCGAGTGGCCGCGCAGCTTCGAGATCGATGTCCAGTAGTCGTCGATCGCTGGCTTGATGTTGTTGCAGGCTAGAGCGCTGGATCAATCCGCGGCCGCGAGCAGGGCGAATTTCCGCTTGAGCGTGTTGACCTGCGCGAGGTAGCGGGCGAGGTCCTGGGCGCCGCAGCGCTGTTCCGAGGCCGGCCGGAAGCCGCGGCGAGCGTAGGCCTCGCCGCGCGCAGGTCCGCACAGATGGATCACGGCGGCCAATTCCTGTTTCTGCCGCAGCGAGGCGGCGCTCCCTCCCAGGCGCGCAAGCGCGTTCGCGACGCCGCGGTCGAGCAGGGCTGCCGTCATCTCGACCGCGTGGCCCGGTACTACGCGCGTGTAGAAGATGTTGAACCAGCACGACCCAGGGTCGTACCAGGGGCCGTCTTCGACCACCGCATGGTCGTGGATGCAGTAGCGTTTCCCTTCCCGAAAGGCTGCGTCGGTGATCTGGAACATCCCGACCGCGCTGGACGACGGCCGGTACAGCTCGAACGGATTCCAGGCGAGGCGCCAGCTCCAAGGCGGCCGCGCCAACGGATCGCCCGCCCCTTCGATCTGCGCGAGAGCCGCCAGGAGCTCGGGCGCCACGACGGCGGTGGAGTGCTCGCGGAAGAGCGGTCCGTATTGCCGCCAGGTCTCGGCCGGCGTTTTCACGAGCGCTGCGCCCACCGGGAACAAGAACTCGGTCGGCTTGCGGATCGCCTGCACTATCCAGTTTGCCGCTGCCCAAAGCGCCAGGAGGGCAACTGCGACGATCAGAATCCGGATTGCCGGCGGCGCATGCCGTATCTGACGCAGCGCGCGCCGCAACGGTACGGAAAGCCGTACGAGCGCGGTCCCGAGCGCACGCGCGCGCATGCTGGGCGAAGACGCTTTATCGGCGTGCGAACGGGACATGGGGACATCGTTTCCGTGCTCAGGTACTATCCTAAACGGTACCATCCCGGCAGAAAGGACTCCCATGCAGGACAGCGATGTGACCGCCGAGAAACTCGCCGCCGATCTGCGGCTCGTCATTTCGGACGCCGAGGCCCTGCTGCGCGCGACGACTGGAAAGGCGGGCGAGACCGCGTCCGCCGCGCGCGCGAAGATACAGGAGAGCCTCGAAGCGGCCAAGCTGAAGCTGGGGCCGCTCGGCGAAGAGGCGGCCGAGCAGGCTCGCGTCGCGGTGCGCGCCGCCGACGACTACGTCCGGGAGAATCCCTGGCAGGCCATCGGCATCGCCGCGCTGGTGGGGATCGCGCTGGGACTCCTCGTCAGCCGCCGTTAGCGGCGACTCGGCCATGACAGAAGACACCGGGCACACCGCGGGCTTGCTCGATTCGCTACGAAATCTCGCGAGGACCTTCATCGCGATCTTGCAGACGCGAATCGAGCTCTTCGCGAGCGACATCGACGAGCAAAGGGCGCGGCTGGCGCGAATCGCGGTCCTCGCTGCGATCGTGGCGTTCTTCCTGGGGCTCGCAGTGATCCTTCTCGTGTTCTTCCTGGTCGTGCTGTTCTGGGACACCGATCGTCTGCTCGTCATCGGCGCGCTCTGCGGTGTTTTCGCCGCCGCGGGAATCGCGACCGGCCTGATGCTGCGTTCTGCAATCGCGCAGCGACCCAAGTTCCTGTCCGCCACGCTCGCCGAGCTGCGCAAGGACGAAACCAGGCTCGCGAAGCCGTGAGTGCGATCGCGCAGATTCTGGAGCGCCGCGCGCGGCTCGCTACCGAGGCGGAGGAGCAACGGCGTGTGCTCGTCGAGGGAATCGCCGACTGCCGCGGCGTGCTTGTCGTGGTCGACCGCGGCATCGCCTGGGCGACATGGCTGCGCGCAAGGCCTTACGTCGTGGTCGCGGCTGCTACGGCCATCGCGGTGCTGCGTCCGAAGCTGGCGCTCGCATGGAGCGCTCGCCTGCTTACGCTGTGGCGCGCGGGACGCATCCTCTACGGTGTGATCAGACCGACTCGCACAGGTGGCTGAAATCCGCGTGCTCGGCGGTATCCACGCCGCTGCAAGGCAGCCCGAGGCGGCCCGGGCATTGCACAAGTTCTCACCGCCCCGGCCGCTGCCCCGGTCATCAGGAGGAAGGGCGTGGCACCGGGCTGACACTGCCCTTTCCCCACGCGCATCGGAGAAACCTGACATCGATTGTCTGATTCTCCGGACAGTACTTGCAGTGCCGTTCGGTTATTCTGATAACGATTGCTCATAGTCCCGCACGCACCGTCCGAGCGAACTCAGAGAGGAGGAGCCATGCCCACCAGCAGTGATTTTCCGTTTGTGCCGCGCACCACGAAGTATCAGCCGGAGAATGCATATTCCCTGGGACAGGCCGCAAACCTTGCCTACGCCGGCGCGCCCGATGTCCAGCGAACGACCGCGAAATGGGGATTCCAGAAATTCAAATTCTTCGATCGCGCGGACACCCAGGCGTACGCCATCGGCAACGACGAGACTATCGTGGTGGCGTTTCGCGGCACCGAGCCGAAGGACCTTCACGACTGGCTGACCGACGCGGAGTTCGATTTGGTGGATGGGCCTTTCGGCAAGGTGCATGACGGGTTTTACCGGGCGCTACACCAGGTCTGGCGCGACGTGTACGCGACCATCCTTGAGTTCCAGGACAAGGCGCAGTCGCTGTGGTTTGCCGGCCACAGCCTGGGAGCGGCGCTCGCGGCGCTGGCGGTGGCGACGCTGAGGGCCGAACACGACAAGCCGGTCTACGGTCTGTATACGTTCGGGCAGCCGCGCACCGGTGATCGCGATTTTGAAAAAGGCTTCGATCAGGACTTCGAGTCGCAATGCTTTCGGTTCGTCAACAACAACGATATCGTCACGCGCGTTCCGCTGCGCGTCATGGGGTACAGCCACGTCGGCACGTTTCTGTATTTCGACGACAAGGGTAAAATCCAGGAAGATCCGAGCTGGTGGTATCGCTTTCTGGACGGCGTGAAAGGAGACCTGGAAAACCTCGGCAAGATGCTGCCCGATCAGCTGGCGGACCACAGCATGGACAGGTACGTCGCCCTTCTGCAGAAAAACATCAAGAACAACCCGTTCTAGCGACTCGCGTCGACCGGAACGGCAGGGGGCGCATCAGGGAGGAACCAGCCGCCAGGGCGCGCCGGGCCGGTCGCGGCACGCGCCGTAGCGGAACGGCATCGTCTCGCGCCCCGGCGCGAGGAACCGCAGGTCGATGAACCACACGCAAGTCGAGCCGGTGCTCACGCCGTCGAATGCCGGCAGATCGGCAAACCAGCGGTAGAACGCCATCGCGGGCGAATTCCAAGCCTCATGCCCGAGAACTCTTGCTTGACCTTCGCCGTAACGGCTCCTCGTTTCCCAGCGCGCGGCAGAAAGCGGTTGATAGACGGAGTCGAGCATCGCGATGAATCCGTCCCCCGCGAGATTTTCCCGCGGTGCTTCACGGATCAGATTGACGTGGGCGAAGCGGTGCGTCTCCGCGTCGCTCACGAATACCGTCCAGTTGAAAGGCGAAACCGGCCGTGCCTGCACGTTGACGATCGCCGCGTCGATGCCTTGAGCGTGCGCGTAGCGGTCGCCGAAGGCGATCGCCTTTTCCTTTTGCAGGTATTGGAAACCGACATATCCCGCGAGGGCGGCGCTGGCAGCGATCGCCGGCCAGCTCGAACGGCGCAGAACCGCTGACGCAACGAGACCCGCGACGATGATTCCGGAGAACCACAGGTCGATGATGAAGGTCGTGCCGATCTGTGCGCGCCAGTCGCTGAAAGGCGCAAGCACCATCGTGCCGAAACTGGTGATGACGTCGCCCGCGATGTGCAATCCGAGCGCTATCGCGGTGACACCGTAGAGGGCGCGCCAGCCCCTCGGCTCGTGCAGGATCTTTGCAAGCACCCAGGAATAGAAGAGCGCCCACAGCGGCAAGAGGACGAGCGAATGCGTCACGCCGCGGTGGTTGGCGAGGTACGCTACCGGCCCGGCGAGCCCCGCGATGAAATCGAGATCGGGCGCGGCACAGGCGAAAAATCCCGCCGCCACGCGGCGCGGCAGCGAGTGCGGCGACGCATCCTTCCGCGCCGTCGCCCGCGCAAGCAGCGCGCCCGAGAGCGCGTGGGTAAGGGTATCCATCGGGGACTCAGATTACCGCATTCCTCGGCCGTCATTGTCGCGCTCCTCGCCCCTGCAGGGACCGACCGCTAGCCGGGCGTCGGGCAGCGGCATATACTCCTACGCGTTCCGCAAATACATCATGGAGGCGATCATGCAATGCAGCAGCCTGAGAAGGACCCTCGCGCTCGGTCTCCTCGCCTTGTTCGCATTCGCGCCGGCGAGCCCGGCGCTGGCGAGCGGCCCGCACCGCTTCGTCGTGTTCGGCGACAGCCTGTCCGATCCCGGAAACGCATTCGTGCTCTTGCGGGACGTCGAAGTGCCTCCCTTCGACAGCCTGATCCCCGATGCGCCTTACGCCCGGGGCGCACTGCACTTCAGCAACGGGCCGACCTGGGTCGAACAGCTGTCGGTCCTCGACCACGCCCTGCCGAGCGCCGGACCGGCGCTCTTCATTCCGGTGCTGCTTTCGAACTACGCAGTGGGCGGAGCGCGCGCCCGGCACGAAGGGATATTCGATCTCTCGACTCAGGTGAGCCTGTTCGTGAGAGATTTCCGCGGACAGGGGCCTTCGGACGCGCTCTATATCGTGTTCGCCGGCGGCAACGACCTGCGCGACGCACTGGAAGCGCTCGCGCAGGATCCCACCGGCGCGACGAGCGGCGCGATCATACAGGGGGCTCTCTTCACGATCCGTGACAACGTACTCACCCTGTACGCGGCCGGAGCGCGCAACTTCCTCGTGCCGAATGCACCGGACATCGGATTGACGCCCGCGGTTCGTCTTCTCGGTCCGGCCGCGCAAGGCGCCGCAACCTTTTTTGCTTCCCAGTTCAACGGCGGACTGGAAGCGACCTTGCACGGTCTGGAACTGGGATTGGGCGGCGTGCACATCACGCGCCTGGACGTGTTCCGGATGCTGAACGAAATCGTCGCCACGCCGGCGGCCTTCGGGCTGACGGACGTCACCGATCCGTGTATCGTCCTGAATACGAAGGCGCACGCTTTCTGCGCGAATCCGAACAAGTTCCTATTCTGGGATGGAATCCACCCGACGTTCGCCGGCCATCGCCTCCTCGCCGACCGCGCCAATGCGGCGCTGGGCGCTGCGTCGCTAGCGGCGGCGCCTTAGGTTCAGTCCCTAGATCGACGCCTAGCCCGCATCGATCAGAACCCGCGCGAGCGCGAATCCCAGCTGGCGTCTTCGGCGCCAGTGGCGACGCTTTGGGTTTTCATCCGCTCGATCGTCGACCGACCGCAGGACACGCGGGAAAGGTCCATAATGTGCGGTCGAATCACAAGGAGCTGCTCATGCCCACCGGTATCGTCAGATCTTTCAACCCCAAGCAGGGGTTCGGCTTCATACGACCCGATGACGGTTCCAAAGACGTGTTCCTGCACGGCTCGGCGGTGGAGCGCGCCGGGCTCAAGCTGCTGCGCGAGAACCAGAAGCTTTCCTACGACGTGCGGAGCGAGCTGGACGGAAGACGGTCGGCCATCAACTTGAAGATCGTGTAGTGGCCAAGGAGGATCTGATCGAAATGGAAGGCGTCGTCACCCAGGAGCTTCCGGATACGCGATTCCGCGTGACGCTCGCGAACGGCCACATCGTGATGGCGCACATGTCCGGGAAGATGAAGAGGCACCGGATCCGCATCCTGCCCGGAGACAAGGTCACGCTGGAGATGACGCCCTACGATCTCACCAAGGGCCGCATCAATTTTCGTCACAACACGTATCAAGCTCCCCCGGCGGCCCGCATGCCTTACCGGCGCGGGCGCTAGCACCAAGTGCAGCAGCACTGATGGCCGATCGTATCGTGCTCTCTTGGGCGGTAAGAATGTCGCGCGCCGAATCTGCCGGCGCGCTCGATCACCTGATGAACGACTGGTACGACAAAATGAAGGCGGACAAGGGCCTGCGCGCGGCGGTGGGTTTCGACGCGGGTATGGAGCGTCGGGACTGGGACGCCGCCAAGGGCAGTATCGAACGTACGTACGGGCGTTCAAGCCGCGACTATCAAGGCACCCTGGATACGCTGGCCGCCGCGATCCAGTGCAAGAGATTGCTCGGGTTCTCACCGGCCCGCTAATCTGCGGCGGTGGTACCGTTGCGCTGCTTGCGCGAAGACGCTCCGCATGTCAATGAATTGACGCGCGCTCGACCCGGCGTCACCATACGCAGCGTGAAAATAAGCGCGATCCGGCCGAAGGTACACCCGCTATACCATTCCCCTGCCCATCCAGTTCCAGTGGAACAGACCGCCGAGTACCATCGATGCGGCGGCAGCCAGGGCGACGAGGATAATCATCGCCGGGATGGCCGCGATCGCCCATTTGACGAGCAGAATCACCATGGACACGAACGGAATCTTGACATCGACGACCACGACTTCTCTTGTTTCGCTCATTGGAGGCCTCTTGCTGGAAAATAGCAGGGTACACCGCCATGGATAAATCAGTCTCGGTGCGCACGCTCCTGGGGGACTACCCGATCACGGCTCCCCTGAAGAAGGGGGAGCTGAAGTCGCCCCTGGTGAGTTTCGACTTCGCCGACGTCAAGACGCCGAGCGCGGCGTTCAAGCGCGTCGTGCGCAACCTCGAGTTCGACTGCGCCGAGTTGGCGATCGTAACCTTCCTCATGGCGAAGGCGACCGGCAAGCCGCTGGTGCTCCTGCCCGCGGTGGTGCTCGCACGCTTCCAGCACCCTTACCTCGTGTACAACATCGAGCGCGGGCCTCTTTCGCCCGCGGATCTCGCCGGACGACGCGTGGGGACACGGTCCTACACCGTGACGACCGCGACCTGGCTGCGCGGCATTCTCGCCAACGATCACGGCGTGGATATCGACCGCGTGAAGTGGGTGACCTTCGAGGAACCCCACGTCGCCGAATTTCGCGATCCGACTTCGGTGGAGCGCGCGCCCGAAGGCAAGGAACTGATGGCGATGCTCCTCGCAGGAGAGGTCGACGCGGCGATCCTGCCGGCGGTGCCGAACGACCCGAGGCTCAAGCCGCTCATTCCCAACCCGGCGATGGCTGCCGAGTCCTGGAGCCGGAAGCACCGCGCGCTGCAGATCAACCACATGATCGTGGTCAAGGGCTCCCTGTCGAAATCCGAGCCCGAGGCCGTGCGCGAAATCTACCGGCTGCTCGCCGAGAGCAAGCGGGCCGCGAAGCTGCCGAGGCCGGGGGAGTTCGATACGCATCCCATGGGTATAGAAACCAACCGGCGCAACCTCGAAGTCGCCATCGACTACGTCTACCAGCAGAAGATGATCCCGCGGCGCTTTGCGGTCGACGAGCTGTTCGACGACGTCACCCGGAAGCTGGGCTAGGAAGAGAGAGCACGCATGATCATCGATTGCCACGGCCACTACACCACCGCGCCCAAGCAGCTCGAGGAATGGCGCAAGCGCCAGATCGCGGGACTGGAGGACGCGAAACACGTACCGGCAAAAGGGACGCTCGGCATCAGCGACGACGAAATCCGCCAGAGCCTCGAGGGCGCGCAGTTGAAGCTGCAGCGCGAGCGCGGCACCGACATCACCATCTTCTCGCCGCGCGCGATGGGCATGAGCCATCACATCGGCAATGAAACCACCAGCCGCCACTGGTCGTTGCACTGCAACGAGATGATCCACCGCGTCTGCACGCTCTATCCGGAAAAATTCGTGGGCGTGTGCCAGTTACCGCAAAGTCCCGGCGTGCCGCCTGCGAACTGCATACCGGAGCTCGAACGCTGCGTGAAGGAATTCGGATTCATCGGCTGCAATCTGAACCCCGACCCGTCGGGCGGGTACTGGACGGAGCCGCCGCTCACCGACAAGTGGTGGTACCCGCTCTACGAGAAGATGGTGGAACTGGAGGTGCCCGCGATGGTCCACGTGAGCGCCTCCTGCAATCCGAATTTCCACGGGACGGGCGCGCACTACATCAACGGCGACACCACCGCCTTCATGCAGTTCATCAGCGCGGACTTGTTCCGCGATTTCCCCACGCTGAAATTCATCATCCCGCACGGCGGCGGGGCCGTGCCCTACCACTGGGGCCGCTATCGGGGCCTCGCGCAGGACATGGAGCGGCCTCCGCTTCGGGATCTCGTCATGAACAACGTGTTCTTCGACACCTGCGTCTATCACCAGCCGGGCATCGACCTCTTGCTGAAGGTGATCCCGGCGGACAACATCCTGTTCGCCTCGGAGATGGTCGGCGCGGTGAAGGGCGTCGATCCCGAAACCGGCTTCAACTACGACGATACCAAACGCTACATCGACCAGATCGACTGGGTGAGCGGGGCCGACAAGGAAAAGATCTTCCAGGGGAACGTGAAGAAAGTGTACCCGCGCTTCAAGGCAAGGGGCGCGACGCGCTGAAATGCAAAGCGCTTCTCTCGCGCCTGTCGCCCCCAGGCGACATCCGCGGCGTTAAAAAATAATCAATCGGATCAAAACAGTTAGGGTCGGCTCCCCGCGATTCGAGAAATAGTCCCTCGATTGTGCTGGCGCGCGGTGCGCGCCTGATTTATCGTATGCCGCTGTCCTAGACAACCTGGCCGCCCGGCCGGGAAGGGGGGTCCCGTGACGAGCTCGCAATTCTGGATGATCTGGCCAGGCAACGCGATGGCTTCCGCGCTGATCCTGTTCGCCATTGCCATGCCGTTCCTGTACGCCGCGCGCAAGCTCGTGCACGATCTGTTCCGCTCGATCGGCCATACGATCGGCGGCCCCTTGCGGCTGGGCGCGCGCTGGCTGTTCGCGGCGGCGCGCGACATGAGGGAACGCAACAAGGCGGTCCTGCTCGCTCACGGGAAAGAGGAAGTCGGCCAGCTGATCGAGCGCGAATTCGAGCGCGTGGGCGTGCTGGTCACGCGCGACCTGGAAGGCTACCCGGCGCTCCAGAGGAAGCTCCTCGATGAAATCACGCGCGTCGAGGAAGACTACAAGAAGTGCGGGGAAGTGCCGCCGCCGCCCCCCGACTGGGTCGAGGCCGTTACCTCGGTTGCGAAGATCAAGTCCGACCGCAACGAGATGGTGATGAGGATCCTCGAGGAGATCAAGCGCTCTGTCGACAGCATCCACGCCAAGGCGCTCGAGGAGTACCGCCGCGCCTACCAGTCGCGGCACAAGATCCTGAACGGCTTCATGCCGTTCTGGCGCTCGCTCGACAAGACGCTCGGGCAGGTGGACAAGAAGCTGACGGGCTTGCAGGACACCTCGTCGAAGATCGACGCGCAGATGGAAAAATACGAGCAGATCAACAAGAAGACGGACAAGGCCGAGCACGCCTTGACGATCTCCGCCTTTACCCAGTTCGCGATCGCCACCCTGGTGCTCGCAGTCGCGGCGGGCGGGGCTTTCGTCAACTTCTGGTTGATCGCGCGTCCGATGTCCGAGATGGTCGGAGGGAACGTCTATGTTGGCCCGCTGCGTGTCTCGGAAGTTGCGGCGCTCGTCATCATCCTCGTCGAGGCGGCCATGGGCCTGTTCCTGATGGAGGCCCTGCGGATCACGCATCTGTTCCCGCGCATCGCCAACCTCAGCGAACAAATGCGCCGCCGCATCCTGTGGATTTCGCTGACCCTGCTGGTGATTCTGGCGGGAATCGAGGCGGCGCTCGCGCTGATGCGCGACATGCTGACCGCCGACGACCAAGCCCTGCGGCAGTCACTTGCGGCCGCGCCGCAGGAGGTGGCGCGTGCTGACTGGCTTAGGGATATTCCGACCGGCGCCCAGATGGTTCTCGGATTCATACTGCCCTTCGCCCTCGCCTTCGTCGCGATCCCGCTCGAGTCCTTCGTTTACTCGGTGCGCACGGTCGGCGGCGCGGCCCTTGTGATGCTAGTGCGCATCGCGGGCTTTGTGCTGCGGGTTCTTGGCAACATCGTGCGCTACTTCTGCAAGGTGCTGACCATCCTCTACGACGTCCTCATCGTGCTGCCGCTCTTGATCGAGCGCATGGTGAAAGCGGCCCGCGCCGGGGGCGAGGGCGCGGCGGAATCGCCCCCCGTCAAGCGGGCTGCGTAAAGCGGAGACGATCATGATCAAGCGACTGCTGGTTCTGCTCGCATCGGCGCTGGCGATATCCTCCTGCAGCGACCCGCGCAGCCACACTCAGGCCGTATACATGCTGGTGGATACCTCGGGAACCTACGCCCAGGAAGTGGGCAAAGCCCAGGTCATCATCAACTACCTGCTCGCCACGCTGCAACCCGGAGATTCGCTTGCGGTGGCGCGAGTGAAGAGCCGCAGCTTCAGCGAGAAGGACATCATCGCGAAGGCCACTTTCGACAATCGTCCCTCGCAGGCGAATGCCCAGAAGCGCGCTTTCAAGGAAAAGATCGACGCGTTCGTCAAGACAGTGGGCGGCAGCGCCTATACCGACATCACCGGCGGCCTCATCCAAGGCGGAATGTTTCTCAACGAAACGGGTGCGGGCATCAAGACCATCCTGATCTTCTCCGACATGCAGGAGGAGCTCGACAAGGTTACGGTCCGCGACATCCCGATCAATTTGAAGGACATCCGCGTGGTCGCACTCAACGTGGTCAAGCTCAAGACCGACAACGTCGACCCGCGACGCTACACCGGGCGTCTGGAGGCCTGGCAGAAGCGTGTCGAAGGAGCCGGGGCGTCGGAGTGGCGCATCATCAACGATATCGAGCGTCTCGATTCGCTGCTGAAAAGCTGACGGCTCGCTCCGCGCCAGAACGTCCGCTTGCGACACCCAACCCGTGGCTTCGTAGGCCCGGGAACTGGTCGTAACTATGCAGCTACTGCTGCCCGCTTCGGCAGGCTACTTCTTGAAATTCTCACTGGCTTTCTCGAACGCCTTGCGCATCGCCGACCAGGCCTCGTCCGCGCCGCGCTGAAGCTCCACCCAGGCGTCGCCCGAGGCCGCCTGCACCTTGCGCAGTTGCTCCACTGCCTCGTCCCGGTGCTGACGGATCGCGGCGAGCTGCTTTTCATACTCCGTGCGCATGCTCGCCTGAGTCTTAGCGGCCTGGCTTTCCCACTTCGCCACTTCGGCGTTCCATTGATCGAGCTGAGTTTTCAGCTTCCCGACGTATTCGTCACGCTTCGTTTCCATGTGAGCTCCTTTCGTCCAGGGCGTTGAAAAGCAATACTACTCCCTTCCTTTCGACCGCAGCAGCGGCCGGCGGCGTTCGCACAGGCATTTGCAAGTTCTTTACGCGACATATCCGAGTCTTTACGCCGATTTGACGTCCCTGTGCCTATAGTTCACACCGATCGGGCAGCTTGGGTTTGATCAGGTCAACGTCTCCCGTAGCTGAACCGGTCCAGACTTTCGACAGGTAGTTCTTCGGAGACGGACATGGACCTGCTTTACGTCGGATTGATGGTGGCGTTTATCGCCGCGAGCATCGCGCTCGTGTACGGCTTCGACAAGCTCAAGGGGCGGCCATGAGCTGGATATATCTGTTGAGCAGCACGATCGCCGCTGCGATCTTTGTCTACCTCGTCATCGCCCTGCTCTGGCCCGAGAAATTCTAATGACTGCCAACGGTTATCTGCAGCTCGCTTTTTATGTTGTCGTCCTCATCGCGCTGGCGAAGCCGCTCGGCACGTACATGGCGGCCATCTACGAGGGCAAACCCGCCATCCTGAACCAGTTCGGCGCGCCGATCGAACGGCTGATCTACCGGCTCTGCGGGGTGAAGGAGTCGGAGGAGATGCGCTGGACCCAGTACGCACTGGCGGCGTTGTGGTTTACGCTCGTCGGCTTGCTCGCCGTATACGGGCTGCAGCGGCTGCAGAACTATCTGCCGCTCAATCCCGCCGCGATGGCGGCGGTGTCGCCGGATTCCTCGTTCAATACGGCGGTGAGCTTCATCACCAACACCAACTGGCAAGGCTACGGCGGCGAGTCCACCATGAGCTATCTCACGCAGATGCTCGCGCTCACGGTGCAGAACTTCGTCTCCGCCGCCCTTGGCATGGCGGTGGTCGTCGCGCTCACTCGCGGCCTTGCACGCCAGTCCTCGCAGACGATCGGCAACTTCTGGGTCGATCTCACGCGCGGAACGCTCTATATCCTGCTGCCCTTGGCGTTCGTCCTTTCCCTTGTGCTTGTCGTGCAGGGAATGCCGCAGACGTTGTCCGCCTACCAGACCGTGCCGCTGGTGGAATCGGTCGAGTACGACAACCCGAAGCTCGACGCCGCCGGCCAGCCGGTGAAGGACGACAAGGGCAATCCGGTCACCGAGAAGGCGACGCAGAAGGAGCAGGTCATCGCCGT
>DATDGA010000395.1:0-1549 GCA_036522335.1 Burkholderiales bacterium | reverse complement strand
TGATGTCGCAGTTGCTGACGCTCTATATCACGCCGGTTATTTATCTCTATTTCGAGCGGGGCCAGCAATGGTTTGCGCGCCGGCGCGACACGCGTCAATTGGCAAAGCTCGGCGCGGTCGACTAGGGCGCGCCGGATAGCTCAGCGAAGGCAAGGTGCCGGCGCGCGAGCACAAGCCGCAGCAGGCGCGCTAGAGGACTACGGGTTCAACTGTTTATAGACAACATCGGCGACCTGGAGCAGTTGTTCCCGCTTGATCTCGCCGGAAAGCGCGTAGCCGAAATTACCGTCGACCCAGTAAAAGACGGACACGCGGTCCTCCTGACTGAAGCGGAACGCGGTGTCGCGCGGCTCTCCTCTCTGCCTTGAAACGTACAGCGTGAGGCGCTGGCCGCGGGTATCCTGATACATGAAGTGCGCGACCGGTCCTTGTGGTCCGGACAGCAGTCGGCCACCTACTAATTCATATCCGAGTGCAGCGAGCTGCGGCGCCTTCAAGGTTGTGCCAAGGCGTTTCGACAGCCACCTCACGAGGTGTTCTTCCTCGTTTGCAGTCACCTCGACGGGATGGCGCACTTCCGGGGAATAGACAATGTGCGCGGTAGCCGCCTGGCGGGCAAGCGACAACGGAATCATCTGAGGTGCGATAATCGCTCCCCGAACCGCCCAGCCAATTGCGATTCCGAGCGTCAATATCGCCGCAGCGACGGCGTAGCCCCGCCAAGGGTGGGGGCGCACGGCGAGCAACGCCGCGGGCACAGGCTCGTCAATCACCGGGTTATATAGCGAGCGCAGCATCGCATTTTGTTCGGCGTACGCGCGCAGCCGCTCCGCGTCCTCGGCGTGAGAAGCAAGCCACGCCTCGACCTCGGCTCGTGCCCCTTCGGAAAGCGTGCCATCCACGTAGCCGTGCACTTCGGTCTCCCCGAGCGGTTTCACTTTACCACCTTCAGGGGCACTACGATTTGGCCGCCGAGCATCTGGCGCATGCGTTCGCGCGCCCGCGACAGTCGTGACATGACCGTTCCTATCGGTATGTCGAGCGCCCGGCCGACCTCTTCGTACGTCAACTGCTCCACCGCGACGAGGAGAACGACTTCCCGCTGCTCTGACGAGAGGGAACGCAGTACGCGATCCACGTCCTCCAGCTCGAGCTGGTCGCCTTGGGTGGCGCGGACCGCAACTGCCGGGACTTCTTCCATGGCCTGCTCGACCTCGTAGCGGCGGCGCCTCGCCTGATTTACGAACACGTTATGCATGATCGTGAATAGCCATGCCCTCAGGTCGCTCCCGGGGCGCCAGAGGTAGAACTTGTTCCAGGCGCGTTCCAGCGTGTCCTGAACCAAGTCGTCGGCGATGTAGCGGTCGCCGACGAGCGCGCGCGCGTAGCGCCGCAGCCTGGGTATGTGCTCGATAATGAGGCGACGATCCATCTGCCGCGCATTCTAGCGCGCGACAGGTCTTCACGGGATGCTCCCTCGCGAGGGAGCAGCGGCGCAAAGCAGGCAGCGGCGCGACCATCCCTGTGAGGAACGCGGATCCTGCGCATT
>DATDGA010000394.1:0-1641 GCA_036522335.1 Burkholderiales bacterium | reverse complement strand
GATGTACTTGCGCTGGAACTTCGCCACCACCAGGTAGGGCGCTTTGCCGGTGAGCTTCTCGATCTCCGCGGCGATACCCTGGGCCAGGGTGTCGGTGTTAGGGTCGCCCTCCGCAATGGCGCCGCCCCATTTGCGCCAAGCCTCGGCGTGAGCCTTGTCCTCGACATTGCGAGGCTCGATCCCCGGTATCGCTTCGCGCCCGCCGTGCGGAGCCGTCAGGATGATCGGCAGCGCGCCCTGTCGCACCAGCACCAGATCGGCCGGCGCTTTTTCGGCTGCGCGAACGGGCGAATCGAGAAGGACTGCCAGGAACGCCACCGCGAGGGCAATTGATCGGGCCGAGCACAGATCTCGCATGCGCAGATCTTGCCCCAGGAACGGCCGGACTTGCAACGCCGGACAGGAAGGCGGGGGAAGCCGGGACCGCGGTCCCATGGAATCCGGTTCGGCGAGCTCAGGTTTCCCCTGAGTCTGGGGCGCAGGCCTCATGACGCGCGCCTTACGTCTCCCCACAATGGGGGCCATGGCTCGATTGGATGCCGAGTTTCCGGATTCGTGAAACAAACGAAACACGAATGGCCTCCTGGCGAAATTTCTCTGATGCGGCTGCCCACTAGAATCCCGCGCACGCAACGCAGTTCAATCGACAAAGAGGACATACGAATCATGAATGCGAATTCCGGACGGAACGAGACAGTGGAAAACGGCAACCTGATGCGGCTCGGCGAGACGCGAGAGATCGCGATTTACCTGCGCGGCGGCGTCGCGTGGGTTGCGGACTTCAGGGGCGGCCGCGGCGACCTCTTCACGGCACGCGACTGGTTCGCGCTCAATGGCCGCGCCAGCCTGCTGCGCCGCGCCGGGCTCACTTCCATCACGCCGCTGCCCGCTGATGTGATCGGGCGGATCGAACGACTGCACGGCGAAGAGAATCGCGCGCCGCTCGTCGCTCCGGGAGTATCGCTTCGGGACCTGCTGGCGAGGTTTCGGCACGAGCTTTCATGCCGCGCACCGACAGGTGCGCTCGGCCCGCACGCGCAACGCAACTAGATCAACAAGGAGGATTAGCCCATGTTCGCACGCAGCTTCGTCTTTCTCTACGGCATCGTAAGCTACGCAGCATTTCTCGTGACCATCCTGTACGCCATCGGCTTCGTCGGGAATCTGCTGGTGCCAAAGTCGATTGACACCGGCGCCCCCGGATCCCTGGTGGAAGCGCTCATCATCGACACGCTCCTGCTTGGCGCGTTCGCGATCCAGCACAGCGTGATGGCGAGGCCCGCCTTCAAGCGCTGGTGGACGCGCATCATCCCGCACGAGTCCGAGCGCAGCACCTTCGTGCTGGTGTCGAGCCTCCTGCTCCTGCTGCTCTACTGGCAATGGCAGCCCATCCCCGCGCGGATCTGGTACGTCGAAGGTGAGGCCGGACGCATCGCGCTGATGGGCGTGTCCTGGCTCGGCTGGGGCATCGTCTTCTTCTCGACCTTCCTGATCAACCATTTCAACCTGTTCGGCCTGCAGCAGGTGTTTGCGGCGCTGCGCGAGCGCGATCTGCCCGATCCCGAGTTCAGGACGCCGCTGCTCTACAAGCTGGTGCGCCATCCCCTCATGTTCGGCTTCCTGCTCGCCTTCTGGGGGACG
>DATDGA010000393.1:0-2250 GCA_036522335.1 Burkholderiales bacterium | reverse complement strand
GTAAATGACGCGCTCGACGCGCGCGTTGAGCGCGGCGCCGCAGCACATCGGGCACGGTTCCACCGTGGTGTAGAGATCGGCGCCGGCCAGCCGATAGTTCTTCACCGCCTGCGCCGCGTCTCTCAACGCGACGATCTCCGCATGCGCGGTCGGGTCAGACGCCGCGATTACCCGGTTATGCCCGCGGCCAATGACGCGACCGTCCAGCACCACCACCGCGCCCACGGGCACTTCGCCCGCAGCCTCGGCGCGCCGGGCTTCATCAAGCGCCAGCCCCATGCGCCGCGCGTCCTCAGCTTCAGTCGTGTTCATTCCCGCCACGTTGATCAAAATGGGCAGGGGGACGGATGTCCGCCCCCCTGCCCGCGATGGTGCGCCCTAGAGGAGTCGAACCTCTGGCCTTCGGATTCGTAGTCCGACGCTCTATCCAACTGAGCTAAGGGCGCGTCTGGCGGAGAGGCCGGGATTCGAACCCGGGACAGAGGTTTTGCCCCTGTAACCGCTTAGCAGGCGGCTGCCTTCGGCCGACTCGGCCACCTCTCCGTACAGTCAAGCCCACAGAGTATAAGGCATTCGCGATCCAGCGACTACCCAGAACCTCCTTGGTGTCCTATGCTTGCCCCATGAACCCCAACCAGCCGGGAGAACCCTCCATGCGTGGTCTCCGCCTACTGCTCAAGAACGCCTGGGCGATAACCCGCCCCTACTGGTTCTCGGAGGACCGCTGGGCGGCCTGGGGGCTGCTCCTGGCCGTCATCACGTTGAATCTCGGCATCGTGTTCATCAACGTGCTGCTGAACAAGTGGAACAACGCCTTCTACAACTCGCTCCAGGACAAGAACTACGACGTCTTCGTCGCGCAGCTCTTCCGCTTTACGTGGCTGGCGGGCAGCTTCATCGTCGTGGCCGTCTACCAGCTCTACCTGAACCAGATGCTCCAGATTCGCTGGCGGCGGTGGCTGACCGAGCGATACCTCGGCGAGTGGCTCCGCGACACGGCGTACTACCGCATGCAGCTCGCAGGCGGCGAGACAGACAACCCGGACCAGCGCATCGCGGAGGACCTGCGACTTTTCGTGACCGGCACGCTGGGGCTCGCGATCGGCGGCATGCGCGCCGTGGTCACGCTCGTCTCCTTCATCGCCATCCTGTGGGGGCTCTCCGGGTCGATCACCCTGCCCGTCGGCGGGTTTGTCATGACCATCCCCGGCTACATGGTGTGGGCCGCGCTCCTCTACGCGATCGTCGGCACCTGGCTCACCGACCGCATCGGCCGGCCGCTCGTGCGCATGAACTTCGACCGGCAGCGCTACGAGGCGGATTTCCGCTTCGGTCTCGTGCGCTTCCGCGAAAACACCGAGGGCGTGGCGTTGTACCACGGAGAAGCCGACGAGCTGCGGAACTTCAGGATCCGCTTCCGCGCCGTAATCGGCAACTGGTGGGACATCATGCGCCAGCAGAAGCGGCTGACATGGTTCACGTCAGGCTACGGCCAGGCGGCGATCATTTTCCCCTTCGTGGTGGCGGCGCCTCGGTTTTTCCGCGGCGAGATTCAGCTCGGCGGGCTCGTGCAGACCGCCTCGGCGTTCGCCCAGGTGCAGGAGTCGCTCTCGTTTATCGTGTCGTCGTATACGGACATCGCCGAGTGGCGGTCCGTAGTCCAGCGGCTCGTGGGCTTCGAGGAGGCGCTCGGGCGGGTGCGCGGGCAGGCTGCCACGCTCGACGGCATCCGGCGGGCCGATGGGGCGCCTGCGCTGGCGGTCGACCACGTCGACCTCGCCCTGCCCGGAGGCGCCGCGCTGATCTCGGGCGTCAACCTCTCGCTCGCGCGCGGCGAGTCGGCCATTCTCTCGGGCCCGTCCGGCGCCGGCAAGAGCACGCTCATCCGCGCCATCGCGGGCATCTGGCCATTCGGTCGCGGAAATATTCGTGTCCCGCGGGGGTCCGTGCTCTTCCTGCCGCAGAAGCCCTACCTGCCCATCGGGACGCTGCGGGAAGTCATCAGCTATCCGACGGCGGCGGCGGGCGTCGACGACGGGGCCCTTCGCGAGGCGCTCGAGGCGGTGGGCCTGCCGGAGCTTGCCGGCCGCCTCGACGAGTCTGGGCACTGGGCGCTCCAGCTCTCGCCGGGGGAGCAGCAGCGAATCGCCTTCGCTCGAGCCCTCGTTCAGAAGCCCGACTGGCTCTTCCTGGACGAGGCGACGTCAGCGGTGGACGAAGATTCCGAGGCGCGACTCTACAAGCTGGTGC
>DATDGA010000392.1:0-3471 GCA_036522335.1 Burkholderiales bacterium | reverse complement strand
AGGGTCCGCGCGATGCCACATCGACCACTCCACCTGCACGGCCGCGATCCTGCACACCGCGACCGCTTCCGCGAGCTGGGCCGCCGATACGTTGGCGACCCCGACGTTCGCCACCAGCCCCTCCTGCACCAGATCGGCGATCGCGCCGACAGTCTCGGCGATCGGCACGACCGGATCAGGGAAGTGCGGAGACAGCAGATCGAGGCGCTCAGCGCCGAGCCGCCGCAGACTTCCCAGCGCATAGCCACGCACGAGTTCCGGCGACCCGTTCACCGCGAGCTCCCCGAACGCGTATCCCACCTCGAAGGCATGACGGCCCGTTCCCGCAGGCGGCCGGAAGCCGAACTTCGTCGACACCACCACCTGCTCGCGGTGCCCGGCGCTCTCTGTGCAAGAGCGAGTACAGGCATGAGCGTCAGCATCGCGCAAAGCAAGCAGCCTATGCCGCGGGTGCAGAGAAGCGCAGGGAACACGCTTTCCGTTGCCCACCGCGATGAATTCAAGGCCTCACCTTGGATTGGTCGGCGACTGCACGCATCGCCGCCTCGATCTCGGCCCGATCGCCAAGGTAGTAGCTGCGCACCGGTTTGAGGCTTGCGTCGAGTTCGTAGACGAGCGGCTGCCCGGTGGGCACGTTGAGTCCGACGATCTTCTGGTCGCTCACTCCATCCAGATACTTGATGAGAGCCCGAAGGCTATTGCCGTGTGCGACGATGACGACCCGCTTGTCCCGGCGCACCGCCGGTGCGATCGTGTCGTTCCAATAGGGCAAGAAACGCTCCACCGTGTCCTTCAGGCACTCGGTAAGCGGCAGCTCGGATTCGGCGAGACCGGCGTAGCGCGGGTCGCCCCTGGGGTGGCGGGGGTCGTCGGGCGCGAGCGCCGGAGGCGGCAGGTCATAGCTGCGACGCCAGACGAGGACCTGTTCCTCGCCGAATTTCGCGGCCGTTTCGGCCTTGTTGAGCCCTTGGAGCGCGCCATAGTGGCGTTCGTTCAGTCGCCATGAATGACACACCGGAATCCACATCAGGTCCATCGACTCGAGGGCGAGCCACAGGGTCCTGATGGCGCGCTTCAGCACCGAAGTGTAGGCGCAATCGAAGATAAAGCCGGCCTCCTTGAGCATCTCTCCGGCGCGCTTCGCTTCCTCCACACCGCGGGGTGTGAGGTCCACGTCGGTCCAGCCGGTGAAGCGGTTTTCCATGTTCCAGACCGACTCGCCATGGCGCAGTAAAACGATTTTATGCATGAACGTTCTCGGCTCAGCGCGCTCCGCGCCGCAAGAAAGCATTTTATAATGAGCCCCTGCGGGATGTTGTAGCGTAGTCTGAAACTGCCCTTCTGCAGGAAGGATAAAGGCGAAGACGAGGGAGGGCTCTTACCTTCCTTCCTGGATACCCTCATATAACGTACCCTTATGGAAATGCGAGAGCAGGGCGCACAGCGCGAACCCAGGGATATTTTCGAGCTCATCGGCCGAAAGGACCAGATAGAGCGGACGGCGCGCGCCATGCGCGCCGTCGCCCATCCGCTGCGGCTGAAGATTCTGTGCGTTCTCGGCGAGCATGAATTGAGCGTACAAGACATCGTCGAGGCGGTGGGCACGTCCCAGAGCAACGTGTCACAGCACCTGGCGATTCTTCGGGAAAAAGGCATTCTCAACCCGAGAAAGAATGCCAACCGCGTGTATTATTCCGTGAGCGACCAGCGCATGCTGCATCTGATAGCCACCATGCGTGAGGTGCTGTGCGGCCGCCCACCGAGATCGTGACATGACCGAAGTCAACCTCCTCAAATTTCTCAGCGACAACATTTTCCTTGTCGCAGCGGCTTTCGTGAGCGGCGGGATGCTCATCTGGCCCGCCGTGCGCCGCGGAACGAGCGGCGCTTCCGTTTCAACGCTTCAGGCGACTCTGCTCATCAATCAACAGAACGCCCTCGTGCTGGATGTGCGCGATGCCGGGGAGTACGGAAAAGGACATGTTCTGAATGCGCGCAACATTGCGCTCGGGGAGCTCGAGGCGCGCGCGACCGAAATCGACAAGTACAAGTCCAAGCCTGTGATCGTCGTTTGTGAAACCGGCAACCGCTCCGGCAAGGCCGTGGCGATCTTGCGCAAGCAGGGTTTCGGGCAGGTATTTGCCCTGGGCGGCGGGGTCGGCGCGTGGCGGCAGGCCGGATTGCCCCTGGAGCAATAGATGGCGAAGGTTCGAATGTATTCGACCGCCGTGTGCCCGTTCTGTGTCCGCGCGGAGAGGCTCCTGAAGTCAAAAGGCATCACGGAGATCGAGAAGATCCGGGTCGATCTCGATCCCCGTCAACGCGCGGAGATGAGGCAAGAGACCGGCCGCCGCACCGTACCGCAGATCTACATCGACGACAGGCATGTGGGCGGATTCGAAGAGCTCGCCGAACTGGAACATGCCGGGAAGCTCGAGTTGCTGCTCGCGGCCTAGGGCTCGAGCTGTCCTACAACCCCGTACCGGAGCCCCGATGAGCGAAGCGCAGCAGCCGATGTTCAGCATCGAGAAGATTTACGTGAAAGATCTGTCGCTGGAGGTTCCGGGAGGGCCGCAGACGTTCATGCAGGCGGAGCAGCCGCAGCTCGAGGTCCAGCTCACGCAGAAAGCGCAGCGTGTAAGCGACGTTCTCTTCGAGGTGACACTCGTCATCACAGTGACGGCAAAGCGCATGGAAAAAACCTTGTTCCTCGTGGAAGTTTCCCAGGCGGGCGTGTTCCAGATCCGAAATGTTTCCGAAGCGGACCTCACTCCTGTGCTGGGGATGGTTTGCCCGAACGTGCTGTTCCCCTATGCGCGCGAGACGGTTTCCGACATAGTCAACCGCGCCGGCTTCCCTCCGGTTCTGCTCGCCCCTGTAAATTTCGAGGCACTCTATCAGCAACGGGCAGCCGATGCAGCTGCTCAGTCAGGCGGTTCGAACGTCGAGGTCGCACACTGATGCGCGGGTTGGCGGCTTTCGTTCTTCTTCCTCTGGCGTGGTCTGCGATCGCAGGCGATTTTCGCTCGATCGCGGAAAATGGTACGCCGATGTACGACGCCCCTTCGGTGCGCGCCAAGAAACTTTTCGTCGCGAGCCGTCTCTACCCGGTCGAGATCGTCATCAACATAGACAACTGGGTCAAGGTTCGCGACCAAGCGGGTGACCTTGTCTGGGTGGAAAGAAAGACTCTCTCGGAGAAGCGCACGGTGATCGTGACCGCCGGCATTGCGGAAGTGCGACAGGCGGCAAGCGACCAGTCGGCGGTGGTGTTCCAGGCGCAGCAGGGCGTGGCACTGGATGTCGCCGAGCCGCCTACAGGCGGCTGGGTCAGAGTACGCCACGCCGATGGCCAGTCTGGGTATATGAAGATTGGTCAGGTCTGGGGCATTTAGCCCCGTGATCTTTCACCGTCGAGAAGTGCGCGAAGATTGTCGCGGTGTTGCCTCCTCCTTGCGTCCCAAGCGCCCT
>DATDGA010000391.1:0-2805 GCA_036522335.1 Burkholderiales bacterium | reverse complement strand
GCTCGGGGTCCAGGACCTCAAGCAAAGCCGATGACGGATCGCCGCGAAAATCGGCGCCCATCTTGTCGATCTCGTCGAGCAGGAACAGCGGGTTCGAGGTCTTGGCCTTGCGCATCGACTGGATGATCTTGCCGGGCATCGAACCGATATAGGTGCGGCGATGACCACGGATCTCGGCCTCGTCGCGCACGCCGCCGAGCGAGACGCGCACGAACTCACGTCCGGTCGCCTTCGCGATCGACTTGCCGAGCGAGGTCTTGCCGACGCCGGGAGGCCCGACCAGGCACAGGATCGGTCCGGTCAGCTTGTTGGCGCGCGTCTGCACCGCGAGATACTCGACGATGCGATCCTTGACCTTCTCCAGCCCATAGTGATCGTCGTCCAGCGTGGCTTGTGCCGCCTCAAGATCCTTCTTGACCTTGGACTTCTTGTTCCACGGGATCGACAGCAGCCAGTCGAGATAGTTGCGCACCACGGTTGCTTCCGCGGACATCGGCGACATCTGGCGCAGCTTCTTCAGCTCATGCTGCGCCTTCTCCCGCGCTTCCTTGGAAAGCTTGGTCTTGGCAATCTTCTCTTCCAGATCGGCGAGCTCGTCGCGACCTTCGTCGTCGCCGAGCTCCTTCTGGATCGCCTTCATCTGCTCATTGAGATAATATTCGCGCTGGGTCTTCTCCATCTGGCGCTTGACGCGCGAGCGGATCCGCTTCTCGACCTGCAGCACCGAGATTTCGCTCTCCATCAGCCCGAGCACCTTTTCAAGGCGCGCGGTCACGGACAGCGTCTCCAGAATGGCCTGGCGGTCGGCGATCTTGACGGCGAGATGCGAAGCAACGGTGTCGCCGAGCTTGGCGAAGTCGGTGATCGCCTGAACCACGCCGACGACTTCGGCCGAGATCTTCTTGTTCAGCTTCACATAGCTTTCGAAGTCGGACACCACCGAGCGCGCCAGGGCTTCCGCCTCGACCGAGGTCGCATCGGTGTCGGCGAGCGCGATCGCAGTCGCTTCGTAATATTCGGCGCGGTCGGAATATTTCTGCACGCGGGCGCGCTCAAGCCCCTCCACCAGCACCTTCACGGTGCCGTCGGGCAATTTGAGCAGCTGCAGCACGCTGGCGAGCGTGCCGGTTTCATAAATCGAGTCCGGATTCGGATCGTCGTCCGACGCATTCTTCTGCGTCGCCAGCATGATCAAGGCGTCATTCTTCATGACCTCCTCGAGCGCGCGGATCGATTTCTCGCGGCCGACGAACAGCGGCACGATCATGTGCGGGAAAACGACGATGTCGCGGAGCGGCAGCACCGGATAAGAATGGCTTTCGCCGTGAACGATAGATGGCCGGGGTTTCGGGATCGTCATGGCCTTTTCCTTTTGTTGTGCCCCCTTGCACGCAGTCCGCTATTTTGCGCAACCGCCACAAGGTGCCGAGAGGTTCCGGGATCGTTCGGCCGCGTCAGACCTGCTTCTCCGGATCGTTGTCGTGGCGAATCTTACGGTAGCGTTTTCATCACCGATAGCATTAGGTGGCTATCGACCATGGGGGTGTCAAGTCGCTGGAAAATGCCCGCCAATGGGGCTGAACGCGGTAGAAACACCTGCGCAAACGCGGCCGCCGAAAGGCCCGGCAGCCGCCTGTTTCGAAAGCTCAATCCGCCTGCCGCGGACGCGATCACGCGCTGGCGCTGGTTTCGACGGCGCGGTCGGAACGATCGGCGTAGATGTAGAGCGGACGAGCCGTCCCCTCGACCACTTCGCGCGAGATCACGACCTCTTCGACGCCTTCCAGTCCCGGCAAGTCAAACATGGTCTCGAGCAGAATGCTTTCGAGAATGGAACGCAGGCCGCGCGCGCCGGTCTTGCGCTCGATCGCCTTGCGGGCAACCGCGCCAAGAGCCTCGTCGGCAAAGGTCAGCTCGATGTTCTCCATCTCGAACAGCCGCTGATATTGCTTCACCAGCGCGTTCTTCGGATCGGTCAAAATCTTCTTGAGCGAAGCTTCGTCGAGATCCTCCAGCGTGGCGACCACCGGCAGGCGGCCGACGAACTCCGGGATCAGACCGTACTTCAAGAGATCCTCAGGCTCGACGTGACGGAAGATTTCGCCGGTACGGCGATCCTCCGGCGCCAGCACCTGGGCCGCGAAACCAATCGAGGTCGAGCGCCCACGCGCGGAGATGATCTTCTCCAGGCCGGAGAACGCACCACCGCAGATGAACAGAATATTCGTGGTGTCGACCTGCAGGAACTCCTGCTGCGGATGCTTGCGGCCGCCTTGCGGGGGAACCGAGGCAACCGTGCCTTCCATGATCTTCAGCAGCGCCTGCTGCACGCCCTCACCCGAGACGTCCCGGGTGATCGACGGGTTGTCGGATTTGCGGCTGATCTTGTCGATCTCGTCGATGTAGACGATGCCGCGCTGGGCACGCTCGACGTCGTAGTTGCAGTTCTGCAGCAGCTTCTGGATGATGTTCTCGACGTCTTCGCCGACGTAGCCCGCTTCGGTGAGCGTGGTGGCGTCGGCAATCACGAACGGCACGTTGAGCAGCCGCGCCAGCGTCTGCGCCAGCAGCGTCTTGCCCGAGCCGGTGGGCCCGATCAGCAGGATGTTGCTCTTGGTGAGCTCGACGTCGTCCTTGCCGCCGAGGTGCTTTAACCGCTTATAGTGGTTGTACACCGCCACCGACAGCGTGCGCTTGGCGACGTCCTGGCCGATCACGTACTGATCGAGGATGCCCTTGATCTCGACCGGGGTCGGCAGCTCCGACTTCGCGGCGCGCGCGGCGCTGCTGTCTGCAGGCGCCTCG
>DATDGA010000390.1:0-6061 GCA_036522335.1 Burkholderiales bacterium | reverse complement strand
TGCACACCGACATCGGCAACCGCTGCGTCGCGGCGAAAATCAACTACGAACTCGCGCCTCTGAGAACCGAGCTCACTAACGGCGATCGGGTCGAGATCATCACCGCCGCGCACGCGCATCCCAACCCGACCTGGCTGTCCTACGTAAAGACCGGCAAGGCGCGCTCGCAGATCCGGCATTTCCTGAAGACCATGCAGTACGAGGAAGCCGCGGCGCTAGGGGAGCGCATGCTCAACCAGGCCGTGCGCGCGCTCGGTGCGAATTCCTCGGAGGCGACATCGGAGCGCTGGGAGCGGCTGGTTCGCGATCTCGGGGCGAAATCGCGCCAGGAAGTCGTGGCCGACATCGGCCTGGGCAAGCGGCTCGCGGCAATCGTCGCAAGGAAACTGCTGACGCTGACGGAGCATCATCAGGCGGAAGGCAGGGCGCCGGCCGGCGCTATCGTCATCCACGGCTCCGAAGGAATGGCCGTGCAGTTTGCCAAGTGCTGCAACCCCATCCCCGGGGATCCTATTGTCGGCTTCATCAAGAAAGGCCAGGGCCTGGTCGTGCACACCCACGACTGCCCGACCGCGGCGAAATCGCGCGGCGATCCGGAAAAATGGATCGACGTGGAATGGGCGCCGGAGACCGACAAGATGTTCGACGTCGGGATCCGCGTGACGGTCGCCAATCAGCGTGGCGTTCTTGCCAAGGTTGCCACCGAGATTGCCGCAGCCGGATCCAACATCGACAACGTCAGCATGGACGAAGAGCGCAGCCTCTATACCACCATGCACTTCACCCTGCAGGTCGCCAACCGTATGCACCTAGCCAGGGTGATGCGGTCCCTCAGGCGCATCCAGGAAGTCGTAAGAATCGCGCGAGTGAAGGACTAGAGCCAGATCTCCTTGGCGATCCCGACTTGCCGCTTTGGACTTGCCGCTAAGACCTAGGCGCCTATCTTCGCGTAGTCAAGATTGCGCCGCGGCCATAGAAGCCTGTTTTTTCCGAGCTCCAAATCGTTTCAAACTGCTCGTAGGAGATTGTCCTGAGTCCTGGAGCACCTATATTCGGATCTGCGAAGTACAGAACCGCATTGTCATCATCAAACCCGGTGACAACGAAAGTATGTCCTCCAAAGAGCGTTGTATCGACAAGAACTGGATTCCCTCTCCGCAAATTCTCCCTGATGTCCTTCAGTCCGCGACGGAACCCCCAGCCGTTGTTCGTGTATTTCGACTCGCGCCAGTCATATCCGATTTTTCGCAAACCAAGTACGAGGTCGCTGAAGAATGTGATCGTGAAGTCGGAGAATGGTTCTTTGGGATCATAGTCCCGTCCACGTGACAATACCTTTAGCTCGCGAGGTGCATGCGATTCACCAAAGTATTCAAGTACCATCGCAGTCGAAGTGGGGACGCAGAGATTCTTTTCCTGCCGAAGGTGAGGAATCTCGAGAAAGACGCTGCTTTCGGAGAACTGCGGACGTGGTAGGCCGTCACTAGAAGTGACCACGCCTGTCCAATTGCTCACAGGTCGGGCTGCCTTCTTTTTCTCGAAATGGGTGTCACGCTCTTCCGCCGCAGCGAACTCAGAGGGCACCAAGAGCAGCCCTATGGCCTTCGGATACTCCGTTATCGCCCCGCTAGCCGCATCGACTACCACACCCACAGCGCCATTGAGGATGTTCGCAAGCGTCCAAGGTTGGAAAGACGACGGCACGACGGTCTTCGAACTGATATGCCCCTCCTTCTTGCAGTCAACGGTAAGGTCGCTCCAGCCCTTGCTAAGGGTGACTTGGGCAGGAGTCGCACTTATCGCGGCGAGTTGCTCGTCGCCTCTGGCGATAGAACACGTCGCGCCGCGTGGATCCGAGTCAACCGTTACTCCTTGAGACGTCCCGGTAATTATCGTGGCGCAGCCGGAGAGAAATACCAGGGCCCAAACGCCTGCCGATACGCGGACGCGATTCGCATTCATCTCAAGAACCTCTGTAAGTAGTCAAAACCACTCACCACAATCGCGCGGGGTCGTGCCAGTCGGTACGCCCCCTGAGCTGCTTGCGCCGATTGCGGACCTGCCCGCCTTCGAACTTACCGCTTGCCGAAGACGATTTCGATCAGGCTATCCATCCATCCGACCGCGTTCCTCAGCGGGGTTCGAGCGAGTCCAAAGCCGAGCGCCGCGCCGATGGCGTTCGCAACCATGTCTGCGACCTCGAAAGTGCGGTAGTCCGTCAATCCCTGGAGGAACTCTAGCGCAACGCCCATCGCGGCGAATCCCAACGCAGCGAGAAACTGGCGACCCCGGCCTTCGATGAGCATTCCGAACCAGAACGACAGGCTGCCGTACGCGACGAAGTGCGCCACTTTGTCTCGACCTTCCCCAAGATCGACCTCCACCGGGATCAGCGACAGAACCACGACCGTCGCGACCATCCCCCAACCCAGGAGAAGCCAGATTCGCCGGTGACTTTGGGAAAGCTGAGTCAATTGCAAGGAGTCCAGTTGAGCGGATCGTCCCAGAATGTTTCGCCGACGGTGACCGGGGTTCCGGCCACGACGAGCGGCGCCGCGACCAGCTTCGTGAGTCTAATGGATACCTGACGCGTGCTTTGATTCACCGATTGCGTCTCCCCCTCGGTCCGTTCTTTCGAACCGGCACCTACGGTCGATTCGCGGCACAGTTTTACGCCCGGCTTCGCCATCGCGGCCAGCGATTCGTTCGTGGCCCGAAACCTCGAGATCATCATCGGCGTCGCCCGTCCCGCCACTGCGTCTTCCTTCCACGGTCCGGCGTAGCTGTCGCCGCTCGACCAGACGTAGACGCCGTAGCCATTGCGCTTGTCGGCGGCGAAGCCGCCCTCGTAGCGATCGCCCGCGAACGCCGAACCCGCACCCCAGGTGTAAGTCCCGTTGCCTTGCTTCGCGTCATCCGCGAACTCACCGTCGTAGCGGTCGCCCCACGGCCAGGTTTTCACGCCGCGTCCGTGCTTCCTGCCCTCGCGGAACTCGCCTGAATAGACTGCGCTTCCCCTGGCGTTGCCCTGCCCTTCCGCTTTGCCGTTGGCGCAGCCGCCTGAGTAGGAATTCTGCAGCTCGGGATCGAGCACGACGCACTTCGCCGGCTGCTGGGCGATGACAGGCGATGCGCCGAGCGCGAAGAAGAGCATGAGCCAATACCGCGGCTTTTCAAGCTTCATATTGGATGCGTTCGCCACAACGGATTTTCAAGCCTCGTACCAATCCTTGAGTTCACCACCGCAGATCTTGAAGTTTCATCCCTGGCGCGCCCGGTGCCACTCGCTCGTTGGCGAGCTATCGCGGCTCCCCTCCCCCTTTGGCGAGCTTTCTCCTTAGGTAGGCTCAATTCGTTTCCCACACCAAGCTCACGCCGTTCGGGCTCACTCCCACTCTCGGACCCTTGTCGTTTCGGCGTTGCTGCCAGAAGAAATCGCCGAGCGCAAATCCGAGGAAGGAACTCGCGACCGTATCGGACAACCAGTGCTCGCGCGAGGCAATCCTGCCGGCGTTGACCAACGCCGCCATCCCATATAGCCACGGAGCGTCGTATTCCTGGGCGAACGGCGTCACAGTCGCCCACATGACGGTCACGTGATTCGAGGGGAAAGACGCGTCCGGGCGCTTGAACGGCTCGAAATCCCGCGGCCCCAGTCCGTCCTCCGGCCGCGCGCGGCCCACCGCGAACTTGATCCCCGCGTTCACCAGGAGTCCCGTACCTGCCGCCTCGAGCGCGGCGATGCCGGTGTTGCTGAAGCGCCTGTCCTGCTCGGAGAGCGCGGCCATGCCCGCTCCACCTAGCGCGGCGACCGGAAGCCACTTGCCCAGGTTGTCCAGGGCGATGATCGCGGTCGAGCCGGCATGGCGATTCACGGCTTGGGACACACTCTTGTCGAACGCCGCCGAGGCGAGCACCGCAGCACTTCCGAGCAACACGTACTCCCAGGCGCCGCTCAATGCGCTCGCCCCGTGGCCCCAATCCTGCAGGGTCATCTTCCCCAGGTTCTCGAACGGACGGTCCCACATGGGGCTGCCGAGGTACGGCAGGTTGTAGTCGTCCTCCATGTCTCCCAGGCGCACCAGGCCGTCGCCGGCGTGCATATCGAGCATGAGCGGCTTTTCGACTATCGGGTAGAGATCGACCGGCGAGTTGACCATCTGCCCCTCATCGCGCGTCCACGGCGCCAGCGAGAAGCCGGTCGTCATGCGAGTGTCGGCGGTCAGCAGGGCTTCGAAAGGAATCGAGACGAACACGCCCTTGTCGCGGTAATTCGTTCCAGCATTGACTCCCGTGTCCACGGCATTCGTGATCGTATACCACGCGCCCAGTTCCATTCCGATGCGGAATCGCCGCTTGATCTCTACGCGCCCCCCGTAGTCTTTGGCGAGAAACCGGCCCGTCCGCACGGTAACCGTCGACTGATAGGGAAGCTTGTAGTGTATTGCTGCAAGCGCGGTCACGGTCTGGTATTCGCGGAAACCGAGGCCGCCGTTGAAGTCGCGCTGCTTGACGGCGTCCACGCTCACGTCGAACGCCCAGGGCGACCCGCGCTCCACGTACAGCCACTGCCCTTCCAGGCCGCCGTACATTTGCTCGATCCAACCCGCGCTCAACCTCGCGTAGGTCCGCTCCGAGGGCTGATAGACGCGGTTCAAGAGCAGGTGATCGAGTCTCAGCCGCGGGCCTTTTTCGTATTCCGGAAAATCCGTGCGCACATGCGGAAGTGTGCTGTTGTTGACGCCAACCGAGTCGCTGATGTTCTCGTAGATGACGAAGTTCACCCCGGAATTGAGAAAGAGGCGCTCGGCCAGTTCGCGGTCGTACGTGGCAAGTGCGGAAATGTCGTACTGAAACACCTGGGGGCCGTTCAGGTAGGTACTGATCGTGGGTTTGACCCGAAAGACGTTCAGGCCCGTGTCCTGGCTCTTGAAGCTGATGAAATTGCCCTCGTCGCCGTAGAGAACCTTGGCCTCAGGCGGCTCCTCGAGCGCGGCCATCAGGGCGACTTTGTCCGTCTCCGAATACGAAGAAGGATCGGCATAACGGATCGCGACCGAATCGGCGAGTTCGCTTCGCAGCAACAGGCCGTTGAAGTATCGATTGAGCTTCCGCAGATCGGAAAACTCGTAGGTCGCGAATGGCAAGGCGTTGCTCGTGTAGGTGATCCGGATCGAAGTGGTTTCGAGCGGCGCAAGCAACAGTGCCGTCCTCGCCGCGCGCCCGACCGCGCGGCTCATCTGGGATATGCGATTGTTGGTGAGCGTGAGCGACAGGCGGGCGTTGGGCTCCAGGCGGATGCGCACGTCTTTGAAATCCTGCCGGAAGAGCGCCTGGTACATGCGTTTCTTGTAGCCTGCGTCCAGCTCCCACTGATCGAGCGTAGGGCGCGGGATCACCTTCGCATAGGGCTCGGGCTCCGCCGATTTGGGTATCCAGTCCTTCTGCTCGAGCGGTATCGAAAGGTAGGCGGTGGCTCCCGCCACCCCGCGCTGATTCGAGAAAGCTGCGGTCATCCATCCGAGACGATATTCGACTGCGGTCGAAACCCCGTGCGTGCGCCCGCTCACGCCCGATTGCTCGGCGAAGGGATAGTTCTTGTAGTCGCTCGCGTCGTATTCGGCCACGAGCGACCAGCTTCCCAGCCAGGACGGCGAATAGCGCAGACCTCCGAAGACCCCGTCGATCTGCTGCCGCCCGTATCCCAGCGTGGCCTGCGCCTCGCCCACAGTCTTGGTCGCAACAGCGAATCCCCGCGGGAAAAGGGTGGTGCCGAAAGTATCCTGCGCCCCAAGCGCGACCGAGGGCCACCAGCCCTCTTCAGTGATGAGACGCAGCTTGAAACCCGCGGTCTTGTCCTTGTAGCTGCCGTAGGCTGCACCGAAACCATTTCTTTCCGAGGAAAACCCGGGGACGTCGTTGATCCGAGTGACCGCAAGATTGGTCTCGAGCCACGGGAGCAGTGTTGCATTCGCCGAGAGATCGAAATAGGGCCGCGCGTAAGCCATTCCGAAGCGCAATGTTCCGTCGGGATTGAATCGGGCGTCGGGCATGTTGATGA
>DATDGA010000389.1:0-5134 GCA_036522335.1 Burkholderiales bacterium | reverse complement strand
TCGCGCAGGGCTGGCGCGGCCGCCCCGTGTCTCTCGCGCAGAAGCCGCGCGCCTGCTGCCCCCGGCGCTGCTATCCTTCATGAACGAATCAAGGCGCCTTTGCAATCGGCGGATGAAAGTGGAGCTCGGCGTGCGGCTGCGCTATCCTACGGTCGCAGACGGCGTTGCCGATATCAAGGAGGCGGCATGAAGGCGGCGGACGCGTGTCTCGTCATCACCAATCTGCCCGATCGTGACAGTGCTGCGAAGCTCGCTCATGCGCTAGTCGAAGGGCATCTCGCCGCCTGCATCAACATCCTTTCGCCGTGCCGCTCCGTTTATCGTTGGCAAGGCAAGACCGAGGACGCGGATGAATTCCCGATGCTGATCAAGACGACGAGAACCCGTTACCCCGAGTTGGAGGCGGCCATCCGCGCTCACCACCCCTACGAACTTCCGGAGATCATCGCGGTCCCATTGGCGGAAGGATTGCCCGCCTATCTCGAGTGGGTCGATTCGGAAACGCGGCCCGTCTAGATCTTATGCGACAACTTGTCCTTATCGTGCTGCTGCTCTTCTCGGCGCTGACCTCTGTGCGCGCGGCGAGCGCCGAAGATCTTCTCGAGCCCGACAAGGCATTCCGGTTTTCGGCGCGGACGCTCGATGCCGCCACGCTCGAGGTGCGCTACGCGATCGCCGACGGCTACTACCTCTACCGCGAACGCTTCCGCTTTGCCGCCGAGCCCTCGTCGGTGGCCCTTGGCCAGCCCCAGTTCTCGAAAGGGCAGATCCACGAGGACAAATTCTTCGGCAAACAGGAAATCTTTCGCAAGGAGGTGAGCATTCGACTGCCGATCGAAGCCGCGGGCGCCGAACGCGTGAAGCTCCAGGTCACCTCGCAGGGGTGCGCCGATGTCGGCGTATGCTACGTGCCGCAGGTCCAGAGCGCCGACCTTCGGCTTGCGTCGGTCGGGTCCATGCCTTCCTCGATCTTCAAGGAAGACGGGTCGCTCGCATCCACGCCGACGCAGGAGGGCATCCAGCTTGGCGCGGCAGGTGACGACGTGCGTTTTGCCGGTGTAATCGAATCGGGCCGGATCTGGCTTGTCATTGCCGTATTCTTCGGCGCGGGGCTATTGCTCACGTTTACGCCGTGCGTGCTGCCCATGATCCCGATTCTTTCCGGAATCATCGTGGGCGAAGGTCGCAAGGTCACGCGGCGACGCGCCTTGCTCGTCTCGCTCGCCTATGTTTCCGGCATGTCGGTGACTTACACCGCCATCGGGATCGCGGCGGCCCTCTCCGGGAACTTGTTCTCGGCGGCGCTGCAGAACGTCTGGGTGCTCGGAGCGTTCGCGGCGATCTTCGTGGTTCTCGCGTTGTCGATGTTCGGTTTCTATGAGCTGCAACTGCCCTCGAGGTGGCACTCGCACTTTGCAGACGCAAGCCACCGGCTGAGCGGAGGACACTGGAGCGCCATTGTGTTAATGGGGATGCTCTCGGCGGCGATCGTGTCCCCTTGCGTGGCTGCGCCGCTTGCCGGGGCGCTTCTCTATATCAGCCAGACGCGTGACGCCGTCCTGGGGGGTACCGCACTTTTTTCGATGGCGATCGGCATGGGCGTGCCGCTCGTCCTGGTCGGCATCTCCGAAGGAGTGCTCCTGCCGAGGGCCGGCCATTGGATGAACGCGATCAAGGAGGTTTTCGGCGTGCTGCTTCTAGGCGTGGCGATCTGGATCGTTTCGCCGGTGATCCCGGTCGCCGTTCAGATGTTCCTGTGGGCCGTACTGCTTATCGGATCGGGTGTGTTTCTGAACGCGCTCGAACCCCTGCCCCACGGAGCTTCGGGCTGGGCCCGGATGTGGAAGGCAATCGCCATCCTCGCCTTGTTCGCCGGCGTCGCGCAAGGAATAGGAGCTCTTTCGGGCTCGCGAGATCCCCTGCGGCCTCTGGTCGGCGTTCTTTCGAAAGCGACCGAGGCACAACAGGTACCTTTTCAAGCCGTGAGGACGCTTGCCGATCTCGATGCGCATTTGAAGACCGCTGGCAAAGCCGCAATGCTCGATTTTTATGCCGACTGGTGCGTGTCGTGCAAGGAATTGGAGAGGTTCACTTTCAGCGACCCGCAGGTTCAGGCCCGCATGCGCGGGATGCTGCTACTGCGCGCCGACGTCACGGCCAACTCGGCCGATGACAAGGCGCTGCTCAAGCGCTATCGCCTGTTCGGGCCGCCGGGAATCGTGTTCTTCGATGCGAGCGGCCGCGAGATCGAGGGATTGCGCGTGATCGGCTACCAGCCGCCCGAGAAATTCATCAGGTCGCTCGACCTGATCGCACGTTTCTAGCTTTGCAGTTCGGAAGGGCGCAAGAACTTCTACCGCGCGTCTTTCAGCCAGCCCGCCGCGTCGAGCGCGAAATAGGTGAGGATGCCGTCGGCACCTGCGCGTTTGAATCCCAGGAGGACTTCCAGCGCGCATTGCTTTTCCGCGAGCCATTTGTTCTTGAACGCCGCTTTCAACATGGCGTACTCGCCGCTCACTTGATAGACGTAGGTCGGCGCCTTGAACTCGTCCTTGACGCGCCTGACGATGTCCAGGTAGGGCAACCCCGGCTTCACCATCACCATGTCTGCGCCCTCCTGCAGATCCAGTCCGACCTCCCAGAGCGCCTCGTCGCTGTTGGCGGGGTCCATCTGGTAAGTGAATTTGTTTCCCTTGCCGAGATTCGCCGCGGAACCCACCGCGTCGCGGAACGGCCCATAAAACCCCGACGCGTACTTCGCCGAGTAGGCCATGATCCGCGTATGGATGAAGCCATTTTCTTCGAGCGCAGCCCGAATCCGCCCGATGCGTCCGTCCATCATGTCCGAAGGGGCGACGATATCCACGCCAGCCCCCGCCTGAACCAGCGCCTGCTTCTCGAGAATGGCGAGCGTCTCGTCGTTGAGAATGTAGCCGCTTGCGTCGATCACCCCGTCCTGGCCATGGCTCGTGTACGGGTCAAGCGCCACATCGGTCATGACGCCGAGCTCTGGGAACCGCTTCTTGAGAGCGCTGACAATCCGCGGGACGAGTCCGTCGGGATTGGACGCTTCCCCACCCTCGGGGTTTTTCAATGAAGGCTCGATCGCGGGAAAGAGCGCTATCGCGGGCACGCCAAGCTTCAGACAGCGCTCTGCCACCGGCATCAGCTTATCGGCCGTGTAGCGCGATACCCCCGGCATGGAAGGGACGGGCTGACTGCGGCCCCTTCCTTCGATCACGAAGACCGGGTAGATCAGGTCGTCAGTAGTCAACACGTTCTCGCGCATCAATCGACGCGAAAAATCGGCGCGGCGCATCCGACGCATGCGCACCGCTGGAAAATTGCCGTAGACTTGCATGACCTCTCCTTTTTTCAAGGCGGATCAGTCGTTTAGTTCCAGAATGATCGCCTGCGGGAACCTTTCCGCAATCCAGCCACTCTCATGCATTAGACGGCTTTCGTCGTCTCCCGCTTCTCCTCCCTGAGCGGGCTGCCTTATACCTTAAGGCATTTTGCCCCGGGCTGATTTCCCCTTTAGGCCCGGGGGTTTTATTTTCTGCACCCCCGATGCTACCGGGGAACGGCTCCACCCGACGTGATCCGAGAAGATCCGGAGCCCTCGGATCCAGCCATTCTTGAAATACCGCGGCGGCCTGCTCGATGCCGGATTTCTTGAGGCTCGAGAAAAGTTGTACCGAGATATTGGGCGCGAGCAGCGCAGCCTCCTTCTCGACTCGGCGCAATGTTTTCTGCGCGGCTTCACGCGACAGTTTATCCGCCTTGGTGAGCAACACATGTACCGGCCGTCCGGTGGGGCAAAACCAACCGAGCATCCGCTGGTCGAGTTCGGTCAGCGGATGCCGCACGTCCATGATCAAGGCCAAGCCACGCAACGGCCCCCGCATTTGAAGATAGCCGCCCAGCAATTTCTCCCAGGGTCGCCGTGTCGCGTCGGGAACCTTGGAGTAGCCGTAGCCGGGCAAATCCACGATAAATCGCTCTGCGCCAAGTGCGTAGTAGTTGATGAGTTGAGTCCGGCCAGGGGTCTTGCTTACAAACGCCAATCGGCTCCGCGCGAGCGTATTGATAGCGCTCGATTTTCCCGCGTTCGATCGGCCGGCAAAAGCGATTTCACCGGCGCTCGTCGGAACGTCCTCGAGCGACGCCACGCTCTTGAAGAAAAAAGCACCGCGGAAAAGCGCCATGGATAGAGGGATCAACTTTGCTAGAATATCAGCCTTTTCGGCGAAGATTCACAGGGGGAAAACGGCATGAAACGAGCTCTGGCGCTTTTGAGTCTTGCAATCTGCGCTGGCTCGCTCTCCGCTGCCGAGCCTGCCGCGAGAGCTGACTCTGCGAAAGGTCAAAGCATCGCCAACAAGATTTGCGCGGCGTGCCATGGGACCGATGGTAACAGCCCCACCCCGGCCAATCCTAAGCTAGCAAGTCAGGTTCCTGAGTATCTTCAGAAGCAGCTCGCGAATTTCAAAGCGACTGCCGGAAACAGGGCCGAGCGTACCAACCCGATCATGGGGGGCATGGCGGCCGGCCTCTCCGACGAAGATATGCGCGACGTTGCGGCGTACTATGCCGCGCAGCAAGCCAAATCAGGGACGACCAAGAACCAGGAAACGTTCGCGCTTGGCCGAAAAATCTGGCGCGGAGGCGACGCCTCCAAGGGCCTTCCCGCATGTGCAGCGTGCCATGGCGCAAACGGTTTCGGATTGCCGGCGCAGTACCCGCGTCTTGCAGGGCAGTACGCCGAGTACACCGAAGCTCAACTGAAAGCGTTCCGTTCCGGAGAGCGCAGGAACGACGCGAACAAGATGATGCAGTCGATCTCGGGAAAGTTGAGCGATCCCGAAATTCGCGCAGTAGCCGACTACGCCGCCGGCCTGCGCTGAGCTCGCGCGACCCGAGCGAGCTTGCCTTCCAAACGGTCCCGGCCACCGGGTCCGATCCTTCCATCCAAAATCTCTCCTGCAAGTATTGACTCCCCGACCCATCCGACCTCCTGGAGTAGCGGGCGTTGGTCGGTGTTCAAGCCGAGACTGTGCGCTACGGAAATTCCGCGGACCGGGCGCGATCGACGGAATAAATGCCTTGGGCAGTGCGTTTGTGTCTTAAGGCT
>DATDGA010000388.1:0-15845 GCA_036522335.1 Burkholderiales bacterium | reverse complement strand
GGAACGGCCCGCAGCCGCGCAATTCATTCTTGAAATTGGACAGCTTCGCCCCGGTGGACTTCTGCCATTCGTAGTCCCGTCCGCGCACGGTCAGCGCGATCCGGTGGCCGGCCGGAACCACGATCGAGGTCGGCCACAACTCCACATCCACCTGCACTACTTCCCCTGGTTTCAACGGCTGAAGCTCGTCGTGGGTGTGATAGGGCCGGTATTCGGTCGAGAGCTTCGGGTCGAGCTTGCGGTGCGAAGCACGCAGCCAGCCTTGCGCGACTGGTGTGTGGGGATCGATCGCACCCGTGAAAACGATCTCGCGCAGGTCGGCGGTGAATATTCGGAACACCAGAAACAGATCCGCGTCGGCGGTCGACGAGGACACGAACAGCTTCGCCGCGAGCGGCCCGGTGATCTCGGTCTCGTGCTCGAAGGGCGGCGCGACGAAGGTGACGCCGTCGCCGAGCGCGTCGTAGGTGGTGCTGCCCGCGGATTTCGCCGGCTCGTGGCCCAGGCCGTGAGCGGCGGGATCGAGGTGGAACTTCGTCCACTGCGTGCGCGCGACCGGCCATTCGTTTTCGTGGCGCTCGACGAAACGGTCGAGGTGACGCACCTGCAGCTGCACCCTCGGCTGCTTTTCCCAACCGCTGCGCGCGCCCTTGAGGAAATGCGCGAAGAAACGCTTCTGCAGCTCGACGCCGTAATCGGTGTAGAAATGCGTCCAGTGCTCGATGCCGTGCGCCTCCAACCATTTTTCCTTGGACGCCGCGCGCACGAAACCCTCGAAGTTGCCCCTGGGGTGCAGTCCCTGCCCGCCCCAGTTCGCAGTGGACAGGAACGGCACGGTGATTTTCTCCCACACCGGCGAGCGCGCCTTGTGGTAGTCGTCGTCGAGCGGGTGCGCGAGAATGTCGTCGCCGAAATCGCAGCGGTTCTTCTGCAGCTCACGGTCGGAAAGCGTCTCGTCGCCGCAGATCAGGTCGCCCGTGACGCGGCTCCGCGGGCCGCGCTCACCCAGGCCGTACTGCACTGTCTTCACCTGCATGTCGTACCAGTTGGCCCAGAAAGTCGAGAGGATTCCCCCGTGGTGAGTCATGTCGCGGTACCAGTCGGCCGCGCCCTCCCAGATGCACATCGCCGCGAGATGCGGCGGTGCAAGCGAAGCCACGTGCCACTGGTTGATGCCGTAGTAGGAAATGCCGTTCAGGCCGACCTTGCCGCTCGACCAGGGCTGGACGCCCGACCATTCGATGCAGTGGTAGAAATCTTTCGTCTCGCGGGGAGAGAAATGGTCGATATGCCCCGGCGAGCGGCCGGCGCCGCGCGAGTCGACGCGCACGCAGGCGTATCCCTCCGGAACCCACTTCTCGGGATCGACGACTTCCCAGTTCTGGTATTTGTTGGTCGATCCGGATGCGACGTCGGGGTGCTCGGCGACCATTCGCTGCCAGGCGCTCGGATAGCCGTCCTGGAACGCAAGTCCCTTCGCGTACGGGCCGTAGCTCAGAATGACCGGATAGCGCCCCTCCTTTTCGGGGCGGAACACGTCGGCCCGGAGCACGAGCCCGTCGTCCATCGCAATCGGGACGTCCCAGTCGATGCGCATGCCGTCGCGGAGCTCGCTCTTGGGCGACTCCATTCTTTCTCCTTTGGAGTGAAGCGGTTTTCCCTGCAACTGTTATATTTGTTGGGGGCCAATTTGAACCTACGCGGCAGCGGTTGTCAACCCTGCACCACCGAGGAAGGATCTCAATGAAAATCGGAATTGCGGGCACGGGCAGAATGGGCGCGGCGATCGCCCAGCGATGCCTGAATCTCGGCCACGAAGTCACCGTCTGGAACCGCACCGCCGCGAGGACCCAGCCGCTCGCCGCGGCCGGCGCGAAAGTCGCCGCCACGCCTTTCCAGGCGGCCTCGTTTTCGGAGACCGTGATCACGATCCTCACCGACGCCGCTGCGATCGACACCGCCTATCACGCAACGGACGGGCTCCTGTCGGGCAAGGTCGCGGGAAAACTCTTCATCGAGATGAGCACGGTCCGGCCCGAGACCGAGCGCGATCTCTCGGCGAGAATCCGGGAAAAAGGCGCAACCATGGTCGAGTGCCCTGTGGGCGGCACGGTCGGACCGGCGAAGGACGGAAAGCTCTTCGGCTTCGTCGGCGGCGAGGCGGCCGACGTCGCGCGCGCAAAGCCGCTGCTCGAGCAACTGTGCCGCCGGGTGGAGCACGTCGGGCCTGTCGGCGCCGGCGCCAGCATGAAGCTCGCGATCAACCTGCCCTTGCTCGTATTCTGGCAGGCGTTCGGAGAGGCCTTGTCGCTATGCGATTCGCTCGGCCTCGATGCAGCCCGCCTCATCGATATTTTTGCCGATACCTCGGGCGGCCCGAATGTGCTGAAAAATCGGGGACCGGCCCTTACCGCCGCGCTTCAGGGCAAGGATGTCGACCCGATCACCGTCGACATCGATGCGATGCGCAAAGACCTGCGAACGATGATCGAAGAAGCGCAATCGCTGGGAACCACCCTCCCCGTCACCGCGAGCGCCCTGCAGTGCTACGACGAAGCGTCGCAGGATGGCCTCGGCAAGGGCGACATTACCGCCATCCCGGTGCGTTGGATGAAATTACGCAAGGATTCCAGTGTGCGAGGTTCTTGACAGAGGCAATGCCCGTCGATACGCCATACACCGTCCCTGAACCGCCCCGGGTTCCCCGGAGAGTTCCGTGTGTGAGTCACGCCACCATGGCGTGAGGCTCATCCGGTCCTCTCGGCTTGGACGATCTGACCGGCACGCTGACGGGCCTCCACGATTGCTCGCCACGAGCTTGCCGTATAGGTTCCGCATCTGGTTCTTCACAGTGTGCTCGCTCCGGCCGAGGATTTGCGACGGATAGGAGAATCGATTCCCCGCCCAAGCCGGGGTGGCTCACCGGGGTGCCGCGGTTCGGCGCTTGAGGCTGTCCGCAACGGTGCCTATCGGTCTTATGTTCAATCCCGCCCCCTCGCTCGCCCAAGCCGGGCGATTCGAGCGCCCTCGGAACACACGGGTCAACGCAGCGGGGACGAAGCTCGTTGAGCTCGAGATGACCTGAGGCAAACTATTGAGATTACCCGACACGAATTCGAACTAGCAGCTATCGATCCACGCTTGAGCGTGTAGGTCACTGCACCGGCACGACGCCGTCGAGCCGCGAGAAGCATTCGCGCCGCGCGGTCTCCAGAAAATCCCGAAGGAAAGGCTGCCGCGCGATCTCCGGCGTGGTGGCGGCGTGCAGGTTGCTCCACAGCCCGTTCTTCCCGATGTGCCGAGAGATCACGTATTTGTAATCGACGTAGTTCTTGATGCCCCAGTTGGGCAGCGCGGCGACGCCGCGCCGGCTCGCGACCAGCTGGAGGATCGCGACGGTCAGCTCGGTTGTCCGTCGATGAGGCCGGACACCGGCCGGCTTCAGCACCTTGCGGATCAGGTCGATGCGGTCCTCGGGCACCGGATAGGTGATCAGCGTTTCGCCCGCAAAATCGCCCGCGCTCAAGTAACGCTTTCCGCGCAAGGGATGATCGGTCGGCAGCACCGCCATCACCTCGAAGCGGAACAGCGGATGGAAGACGATGCCGCGGCGCGGCTTGTTCTCCGAGCCGATCACGAGGTCGGTCTTGCCCTCGGTCAGCATGTCGACCGGGTTGGGGTGGAATCCCGAAACCAGGTCGAGCTCCACCTCGGGCCATTCCTTGCGGAACACGTCCATGATCGGCATCAGCCAGTCGAAGCAGGTGTGGCATTCCAGCGCGATGCGCAATGTCCGCGCCGGCGTGCGCGCGAGCTTCGCCAGGTCGCGCTCCGCGGTCTGCAATTCGCCCATCACCGACCGTGCGAGAGCCACCAGTCTCTGTCCCGATTCGGTGAGCTTCACCGACTGGCCGTGGCGCTTCACCACCGGCGCGCCATAGTGCGACTCGAGCGCCTTCAGCTGGTGCGACAGCGCGGACTGGGTGAGATGCACGCGGTCGGCTGCGCGCGAGACGGTCCCGGTCTCGGCGAGCGCGATCAGCGAGCGGAGATGGCGGATTTCCAGCATCGTCAAACTATGAGCGATATTCATGTTTTTCGCAAGAACTTTCACTGGATTCATAGTTAAACATGCCCGATGATGCATCCGGGTCGAAAAGAATCGAATGCAGCCCGACAGAACCGACGAGCTCCGCGCCCTCCTGGAGCGCCGCATCCTCATCCTGGACGGCGCAATGGGGACGACCATCCAGGGCTACAGGCTCTCTGAGTCCGACTTCCGCGGCCGCGGCTTCGCCAATTCTCCTCGCGACCTCAAGGGCAACAACGATCTGCTCACCTTGACGCAGCCTTCGATCATCGCCGATATCCACGCCCAGTACCTCGAGGCCGGCGCCGACCTCATCGAGACCAATACTTTCAACTCGAACGCGCCTTCGCAGGCCGACTACGGCCTGGAGCGCCTGGTGTACGACTTGAACCACGCGGCCGCCAGGCTCGCCCGCGAGGCGGCGGACCGATTCACCGAACGCGACCCGGCGAAGCCGCGCTTCGTCGCCGGCGTGCTCGGGCCCACCAACAAGACCGCGTCGATCTCCCCCGACGTCAACGATCCCAGCTTTCGCAACATCCATTTCGACGAGCTCGTCCAAGCCTACGGCGACGCGCTTTCGGGCCTTGCCGACGGCGGCGCGGACCTGATCCTGCTCGAGACCATCTTCGATACGCTGAACGCCAAGGCCGCGCTGTTTGCAATCGAAGCCTTGTTCGAGCAGCGCGGACAGCGTCTTCCGGTCATCGTGTCCGGCACCATCACCGACCAGTCCGGACGCACGCTCACCGGACAGACCTCCGAGGCCTTCTGGAACTCCCTGCGGCACGCGCGGCCGATTGCGGTCGGCCTGAACTGCGCGCTCGGCGCGAAGCTCATGCGTCCCTACATCGAAGAATTGTCGAACGTCGCCGATACTTACATCAGCTGCTACCCGAACGCGGGGCTCCCCAATCCGCTTTCCGATACCGGGTACGACGAAACGCCGGAATACACCTCCGGCCTGCTCCGGGAATTTGCCGAGAGCGGTTTCCTGAACATCGTGGGCGGCTGCTGCGGCACGACACCCGACCATATCCGCGCCATCGCATCAGCGGTGCGCCCGCTGCTTCCGCGCAAGCGGCCTCCGACGGAAAAGCGGCTGCGCCTTTCGGGCCTTGAGCCGCTCAACATCGGCGACGATTCGCTGTTCGTCAACGTCGGGGAACGCACCAACGTCTCGGGCTCCCGGGCCTTCGCCCGCCTGATTCTCGCCGGCGACTACCAAGAGGCGCTGGTGGTGGCGCGTCAGCAGGTCGAAAACGGCGCGCAGATGATCGACGTGAACATGGACGAGGCGATGCTCGACTCGCTCCAGGCGATGACGAATTTCCTGAAGCTTATCGCCTCCGAGCCCGATATCTCGCGCGTGCCGGTGATGATCGACTCCTCGAAGTGGTCGGTCATCGAAGCAGGGCTGAAGTGCGTGCAGGGCAAGTGCGTAGTCAATTCGATTTCGCTCAAGGAAGGCGAGGCCGAGTTCATCCGCCACGCGCGGCTCGCCCTACGCTACGGGGCCGCCGTAGTCGTCATGGCCTTCGACGAAAAAGGTCAGGCCGACACGCTCGCACGGAAGATCGAGATCTGCCGGCGCTGCTACCGGATCCTCGTCGAAGAAGTCGGCTTCGCGCCCGAGGACATCATTTTCGACCCGAACATCTTCGCGGTCGCCACCGGCATCGAGGAGCACAACAACTACGGGCTGGATTTTATCGAAGCGACCCGGGCGATCAAGCGCGAGCTGCCGCACGCCAAGGTCTCGGGCGGGGTCTCGAACGTATCGTTCTCCTTCCGCGGCAACGACGCGGTGCGCGAGGCGATTCACACCGTATTCCTCTACCACGCGGTGCAAGCCGGCATGACTATGGGCATCGTCAATGCCGGACAGCTCGGGGTCTATGAGGAGATTCCGGCGGATCTGCGCGAGCGGGCCGAAGACGTGGTGCTGAACCGGCGGCCCGACGCGGGCGAACGGCTCGTGGAATTCTCCACCACCGTGAAGAGCGCGGGCAGGACCCAGGCCGACGAGCTTGAATGGCGCAAAGGCACGGTCGAGCAACGTCTGGCGCACGCCCTCGTCAAAGGCATCGCCGACTGGGTCGTCGAGGACACCGAGGAAGCCCGGCAGAAATTCGAGCGCCCCATCCAGGTGATCGAGGGGCCGCTCATGGACGGCATGAACATCGTCGGAGACCTCTTCGGTTCGGGCAAGATGTTCCTGCCGCAAGTGGTGAAATCGGCGCGAGTGATGAAGCAGGCGGTGGCGCACCTCATCCCCTTCATCGAGGCCGAGAAGGAAAGGTCCGGCGACCTGAAGCCCCGGGGCAAGATCGTGATTGCCACCGTGAAGGGCGACGTGCACGACATCGGCAAGAACATCGTCTCCGTCGTGCTCCAGTGCAACAACTTCGAGGTCATCAACCTCGGCGTGATGGTCCCGACGCAGAAGATCCTGGACACCGCGCTCGCGGAGAAAGCCGACATCATCGGCCTGTCGGGCCTGATCACGCCGTCGCTCGAGGAGATGGCGCACGTGGCGCACGAGATGCAGCGGCAGGGCTTCACCATTCCGCTTCTCATCGGCGGCGCGACGACCTCGCGCGTGCACACCGCGGTGAAGATCGCGCCGAACTATTCGAACACCATCGTGTACGTGCCCGACGCCTCCCGGTCGGTGTCGGTCTGCTCGAACCTGCTTTCGTCCGACCTCAACCGGGACTACGTGCAGTCGATACGCGCGGACTACGAGACCATCCGCGCGCAACACGCGGCCAAGAAGGGGCAGGCCCTCGTTTCGATCGGACGGGCGCGGGCCAACGCTCATCGCATCGACTGGAAGAACTACGCTCCGCCGCGGCCCCGGATCCTCGGCCGCCGGATTCTGCGCGGCCACGATCTCGCCGAGATCGCCCGCTACGTCGACTGGTCCCCGTTCTTTCAAACCTGGGATCTCGCCGGAAGCTACCCGAAAATCCTGGAGGACCCGGTGGTCGGCGAGGCGGCGCGCAACGTGTTCGCCGAAGGCCGGGCCATGCTGAAAAGAATCCTCGTCGAGAAGTTGCTCAAGGCAAACGCGGTGTTCGGCTTGTATCCGGCGGCGAGCGTCGGCGACGACATCGAGATCTACGCGGACGAATCGCGGCGCGAGCCGGCGATGGTATGGCACTGCCTGCGCCAGCAGACCGAAAAGGCGTCCGACCGCGCGAACCTGTGCCTCGCCGATTTCGTCGCGTCCAGGGACTCGGGCGTCCCGGATTACATCGGCGCGTTCGCGGTGACGACCGGGATCGGGGTCGAGGCCGGAGTCCAGGCATTCGAGTCGAAGCATGACGATTACAACGCGATCATGCTCAAGGCCCTCGCCGACCGGCTCGCCGAAGCGTTCACGGAGCTCCTTCACGAGCGCGTGCGAAAGGAATATTGGGGTTACGCCGCGGACGAAAAACTTTCCAGCACCGAGTTGATCGCCGAGAAATACCGGGGCATCCGTCCCGCTCCTGGCTATCCGGCCTGCCCCGACCACACCGAGAAGGGAGCGCTGTTCGAGCTGCTCGCGGCGAACGAGGCGGGCCTCACGCTCACTGAAACGTATGCCATGCTTCCCGCGGCGAGCGTGAGCGGCTTCTATCTCTCCCACCCGGACGCCCGGTATTTCGCGGTGGACAAGATCGGCGAGGACCAGGCCGCGGACTACGCGCGCCGCAAGGCGCTTGCGCTCGCGCAGACCGAGCGCTGGCTCGCCCCCAACCTAGCCTACGAACGTTGAGATGCTTGAGGCTGCTTGCCTGGTCGATATGCCTAGGACTCTGACGTCATTCCCGCGAAAGCGGGAATCCAGCGACTTCCGTCCAAAGTCCCTGGGTCCCCGCTTCCGCGGGGACGACTATGATTTGCTACCGATTCACGGCTCCCCGTAATGGAATCGCAGAAAAAGCATCCTCGCACGTTCAGCTTCGAATTCTTCCCTCCCAAGACCTCGGCGGGAATGGATAAGCTGCGCGCAACCTGGAAGCAGCTCGGGCAATTCAAGCCGCGGTTTTTCTCCTGCACCTACGGCGCAGGCGGCTCCACGCGCGACCGCACGCTGGAGACCGTGGTTGAAATCCAGTCCGGCGGCCATCCCGCCGCGCCTCACATCTCCTGCATCGGCGCGACACGCGCCGATATTGCCGCAACCCTCGAGCTGTATCGGGCGAAAGGCATCGATCACATCGTCGCCTTGCGCGGCGACTTGCCGTCTGGCGCGGCCAGCGCCGGCGAGCTGCGCTACGCAAGCGAGCTCGTGGCTTTCATACGGGAACGGACCGGCGATCACTTCAATATCGAGGTCGCCTGCTATCCCGAGGTACATCCGCAGGCCCGAAGCCAGCGGGACGATCTGCAGAGTTTCAAGCGCAAGCTCGACGCGGGTGCCGATTCCGCCATCACCCAGTATTTCTACAGCGCCGATGCGTATTTCCGCTTCGTCGACGATTGCGAGGCGATCGGCGTGAAAGCGCCGATCGTACCTGGGATCATGCCCATCGGAAATTTCTCGCAGCTCGCGCGTTTTTCCGACACCTGCGGCGCCGAGATTCCGCGCTGGCTGCGCCTGAAGATGCAGGGCTTCGGCGACGACCTCGCTTCGATCAGGAGCCTGGGTCTCGACGTGGTCACCGAGTTGTGCGACCGCCTGCTCACAGCCGGCGCGCCCGGCCTGCATTTCTACACCATGAACCAGGCGGGTTTGACCTCGATCATCTGGCAGCGTCTCGGAATCTGAGGCGAGGCCGCTCCAATCCAGGGCCCGGCCGCACCTCGCTCACCGAGCTGTGCTATCTCGAAGCGGTCAGCCGGTCCCAGAGCTTCAGCCATTTCTCGTCCTCGTCGACCAGTACGACGGGATCGAGCATCACATACGCAAAATTCTCCAGCCTGCTTTTCACCTTCCGGTTCGCGGGGAACCGCCCCATGGTATCGAAGAGTTCCTGCCCTTCCGGAGACAACACGAAATCGCAGAAGAGCAGGGCCGCGTTGGGATGCGGCGCGCTGGCCGCGAGCCCGATCGCCTGCGGCCTGCCGATCACCGGCTCGACCGGTTTCCAGTCGATCGGTTTGCTCCTGCGCTTCATCGAGTCGGCGTTGGACGCGTAGTTGGTGAGGCTCACCGGCACCTCGCCCGCCGCAACCAGCTCCGACAGCAGCACGTGTCCCTTGCGCACATCGGGCTTCATCGCCACCAGGCGGTCGAAGAAATCCAGCGCGCGCTTCTCGCCCCAGTGCCGGGCAAGCCCGGACAGCCACTCCTGATCGGTCGCTTCCAGCCCGATCCGCCCTTTCCATTTCGGATCGAGAAAACCTTCGTAACTCGCCGGCAGATCTTCGCGGCGCACTTTGGCCGTATTGAAGGCGACGACGAAGAAATCGACGCGGTCCGCAACCCAGAGCCCGTGCGCTGGCACGCCCCAGGCGGGAATGTCGGCGCTATGGGGACTGGAAAACCGCGCGAGCACGCGCTCCCTCGCCAGCGCCTCGAGCACCGGGCCGTTGGTTTCCACCACGTCGACGCTGTGTCGGCGCGCCTTCGCTTCGTTGAGCACGCGCTGGCCGACCTGGTCGCTCAACGAACGCCACAGTTCGACCTTCACGCCGAACTTCTTTTCGAATGCGGCGGCGAGCGGCACCGACTCCGAGGTGGCGAGCGAAGTGTAGACAACCAGCTTTCCCTCGTGCCGGGCCCCGGCGATCAGGCGCTGCGTCCGGCCGCTCCCTTCGTACCGAAAGACGGCCGCATTCTTCTCGGGCGATTGCGCGCTCGCGAGCGAAGCCCACAGCGGCATCAGTGCCAGCGCCTGCAGCAGGGCGATCGCGTTCTTCAGCCGCATTGCGCGCTCCTCATGTGCCCGCGTATTATCGGAACATCTTAGGCACACCGGATATTACAAGCGAGAGCATTTTCATGCCGCACGAAAAAGACCAGACCCATTGGCACGAACCGAGCGGAACGCGCAAGGCCGGCTTCGGAGAATTCAAAAGGCAGCCGACCCCCTATGACGCCTTCATGGAGTCCGAGGGAATTCCGGTTTTCCGCGGGCTCGGGATACGGAAAGTCCAGGATCTGCCGCTCGCCCCCTGGAAGCGCACCGGCGGCCGCGGCCACTATATCCAGCTCTACGGCACCGAGACCAAGTGGGGCTGCTACGTGATCGAAGTGCCGCCGGCGGGCGCGCTCAATCCCGAGAAGCACATGTACGAGGAAATTTTTCTCGTGATCGAGGGGCGAGGCACGACCGAAGTCTGGCTCGAGGGCGATTCGGCAAGGCACGTCTTCGAGTGGCAGAAGGGTTCGATCTTTTCGATCCCGATGAACGCGTGGCACCGGCTGGTCAACGCCACCTCCGGCGGCGCGCTGCTGCTCGCCGGCACGACCGCGCCCAACGTGCTCAACATGATCAACAACGTCGATGCGGTGTTCGACAATCCCTTCGTTTTCCGCGACCGCTTCTCAGGCGCCGACGATTTCTACAAGCCCAAGGACGACATCGAGCCCGATCCCGTGCGCGGGCTCGCCATGCGCCGCACCAACCTCATCCCGGACGCGGTCCACTGCGAGCTGCCGCTCGACAACCGCCGCTCGGTCGGCTGGCGCCGCGTCGAACCCTTCATGACCAACAACTGCTTCTATTTCTGGATCGGTCAGCACGAACACGGGCGCTACTCGAAAGCGCATGCGCACACCTCGGCCGCGGTACTGATCTGTCTGCAGGGAAAGGGCTACACCTATTCCTGGCCGGAGCGCCTCGGAGAGACGCCGTGGAAGGACGGCCACCAGGCGGAGATCCGGCGCGTGGACTACGAGCCGGTCGGCATGGTAACCGCCGCGCCGGGCGGCGCGCGCTGGTATCACCAGCACTTCAGCGTGGGACGCGATCCGTTCCGGCTGACCGCGTGGTTCGGTCCGCACAATCCGGGCCGCGACCCGGGTGCGCCCGGCGAGAAGCACACCGATTACACCGCCATCGACGTGAACGAGGGCGGCACCGCGATCCCCTACTGGATGGAAGATCCCTATCTGCGGCGCGAATACGAGGCCACGCTGAAGCAAAGCGGTGTGGAATGCCGCATGGACCCGGCGTGGTATCAGAAACCCGCCGGCGCCGCGCCGAAATCCACGGTCGTCTGAACCCGCCGATGCGCGAAGAGCCCGCCGGCGGGAGAGTCTTCTTTTCCAGCGTCCGGCGCAGCCTGGAAATCGAGGACGAAATCCGGCTCGCGAGCGTCGGCGTCGACATCGGTTCTTCCACCTCGCACCTGGCGTTCTCGCGTCTGGTGCTGGAGCGGCTCGACAACCGTTACATCGTCTCGGAGCGCAAGATCGTTCACGAATCCGAGGTTCTGCTCACCCCCTACTCCGCCGACTCGACCATCGACGCCGTTGCGCTCGGCAGTTTTATCGAGCGGCAGTATGCGCAGGCGAAGATCGATCCCGACACCATCCACACCGGCGCCCTGATTCTGACCGGAGTCGCGGTCCGGCGCAGCAACGCGCGCGCGATCGGCGAGTTGTTCGCCTCCCAGGCCGGGAAGTTCGTGTCGCTGTCCGCAGGCGACGCGCTGGAGGCGACGCTGGCCGCATTCGGCTCGGGCGCCGCGGCGCGCTCGATCCGGGAATCCGCGCGGGTCATGAACATCGACGTCGGCGGCGGCACGACGAAAATCGCCGTATGCGAGGCGGGCGAAGTCCTCGAGATGACCGCCGCCGACATCGGAGCACGCATCGTGTCCTTCGACGACGCGGGGCGCGTGAAGCGCATCGAGGAGGCCGGACGGCAATTGGCCTCCGTGGCGGGGATCGCTCTCGAAGTCGGCAAGAGTCCCGAGCCCCAGGCGCTGGCGACGCTGGTCGAGCGCATGGCGGAACTGCTGTTCGAGATCGTAAGCGCGCCCGTCCAAGGGGCCGAAGCCGCCGCGCTCCTTCGCCTGTCGCCCTTGCGCAACGAGCGCAAACCCGACGCAGTCACGTTTTCCGGCGGCGTGTCGGAATATGTCTATCGCCGCGAGACGCGTGCCTTCGGCGATCTGGGACCCGCGCTCGCGCACGCGATTCTCGCGAAGTTCGAAAGCTTGGGACCGCGCATCGAGCGACCCGACGAAGGAATCCGCGCCACGGTGATCGGCGCGTCCCAGTATACGATCCAGGTGAGCGGCAGCACCATATTCGTCGCGCCGCAGAACGCGCTTCCCCTGAAAAACGTGCCGGTCATCGCGCCGCATTTGCCGCTCGATGAAGACGCGCTCGACAGCCCCGGGATCGCCGCCGCGGTGCAGGCCATGCTGCGGCGGCTCGATCTGCACGAGGGCGAGCGGCCGGTTGCGCTTTGCTACCGCTGGAAAGGTTCGGCCACGTTCGCGCGGGTGGACGCGTTCTGCCGCGGCGTCGCCGCCGGTCTGGAGAAGATCATCGGGCGCGGCCTGCCGCTCATACTGGTCGGCGACGGGGACATCGGCGGGCTGATCGGAATTCACTGCCTCGAAGAAACGGGACTCACGAACCCGATCGTGTCGATCGACGGAATCGTTCTCAAGGAGTTCGACTTCATCGACATCGGCGCGCTTCTCGAAACCTCGGGCGCCGTGCCGGTGGTGATCAAGTCGCTGGTGTTTCCGGCAAGCGCCGCGGTCGGACGCAAGGCCGCAGGTTCGTGAGAATATTCGATCTGAGCGCTAACCCGGACCCAGCATGAGCGAAAAGAAAAGCTCGCACGGCATGAGCGGTGCGGAAACCCTGCTTCGATCGCTTCGGCGCATGGGCGTCGAGAAGATATTCGCCTCACCCGGCTCGGACTGGGCACCGCTCTGGGAGGCCCTTGCAAAACTCGCCGGAACCGGCGACGCACCCGACTACCTCTCATCGAGGCACGAGGAGACGGCGATCGCAATGGCGAGCGGCTACGCCAAGACGACCGGCAAGCTTCCCGCCGTGGTGCTCCACACGACCGTCGGCGCGCTCCACGCGACCATGGGCCTGCGCGCGGCGCTGCACGAGCGCATTCCCATGGTGGTGCTCGCGGGAGAATCGATCACCTTCGGCGAGCAGCCGGGTTACGGAATCGGGCCGCAGTGGCTGCGCCTCCTCACGGACGTCGGCGGGCCCGCGCGGCTGGTCGCTCCTTGCGTAAAGTGGAGCTTCGGTCTCAACGACGGCGTGCTGCTCGGCGCGACCATGGCGCGCGCCTGCCAGATCGCGATGGCCGCGCCGCGCGGCCCGGCTTTCGTTTCCGTACCCACGGAATACCTGATGGACGAGCATCCCGCGGAAGCGCAGCGCGAGTCTGTACTCGTCCGCAACGCCGCCGCAGATCCCGCGGCCCTGGACCAACTCGCGGACATGTTGTGCAGCGCGAATCACCCGGTCATCCTCACCGAGGAAGTCGGGAAAGAAGTCGGTGCCGTGAATCGGCTCGTTTCGCTCGCCGAAACCCTGGGAGCGCCGGTCTTCGACGCCTGGCAGCCGGGCTACGCGAATTTTCCGCGCGCCCATCCGCTCTACGGCGGCCTCGCTCCCGACATGAAGTCCTTGCTCGAGGAATCCGACTTCGTTTTCTGCGTCGAGACCGTGGTGCCCGCGCATCCTCCGGCGCTGTTCTCGGCATCCAAGGCACGGATCGCGGTGCTGGGCGAGGACCCGCTCCACGTCCATCTCCCCTACTGGGGCTTTCGTGCGGATCTGATACTCACCGGCGCGGTGGAGACTTCACTCGCTCTTCTGTGCGAGCGCGTGGCGCGCATCGTTCCCAAAGGATCGCGCGCCACGGCGGCATCGCGCTGGGCGGCGCGCAATCTCGAGCTGCGCGAAAAACTCCGCGCGCAAGGACGCGCCTCGGGCGCCCGAAGCCCGCTCGAGTCCGCCTGGATCGGACACGAACTGAACGCCGTTCTGCCCGAAGACGCTATCGTCGTCGATGAAACCATCACCCACCGCCACGACGTGCTGCGCCAGCTCGAGCGCCTCGCGCCCGGCGGCTTCATCTCGGCGAGCTACGGCGGACTGGGCATGGGGCTGGCGACCGGCCTGGGCGCCAAGCACGCGCGCCCGGAACGAACCGTGATCGTGACCATCGGCGACGGCGCGTTTCACTACAACCCGGTGGTCGCATCTTTCGGAGCGTCGCAGGAGCTGCAGCTTCCGCTCCTCGTCGTGCTGTTCAACAATGCCGGATATCTTTCCCAGAAGCTCGACGTGACCCGTGAATATCCGGAGGGGTGGGCGGCCCGGACCGGGCATTTTGCGGGCTTGTCGATCGCGCCCCGCCCGGACTACCCGGCGCTTGCGCGCGCCTACGGAGGCTACGGAGAATCCGTCGACCAAGCGTCCGCAGTGCGCCCCGCGCTGCTTCGCGGGCTCGCGGCGGTCTCGAAAGGCCAACTCGCGCTGATCGAGATGGTGCTTGCGTCTGTCGGCGGCAAGGGAACCGGGTCCGCTGCGTCAAATGGATCCCCGGCTTAGGCCGCTGTTCGAGGCCGCGACGCGGCCCTATATCGGCGCGGGACTGTATGCCTGGCAATTTGCGCGGGGCAAGCTGCGCCACGACCCCGTCTTTTTTTCCCTGTTGCGCCTCGGCCTGCTGCCGGACCGGGGAAATCTGCTCGACCTCGGTTGCGGCCAGGGCATCCTGCTGTCCCTGCTCGAGGCCGCGAAAGTGCAATGCCAGGCCGGTCTGTGGCCGCTGGGCTGGCCGGCGCCTCCGTTGAACCTTGCCTTGCGGGGGATCGAGCTGCGGGAACGCCGGGTGCAGGCGGCGCGCCGCGCCCTCGGCGGCAATGTGCAGGTGGATCTGGGCGACCTGCGCGATCTCGATTTGCAGCCTTGCTCGGCGATCGTCATGCTGGACGTGTTGTTCTATCTCGAAAAGGAAGAGCAACAGCGCTTGCTCGATAGAGCCTCGGCGGCGCTCGAGCCCGGCGGGCTCTTGCTGCTTCGCGAAGCCGATGCCGGCGCAGGATTCGCGTTCCGCGCAACAAGATGGAGCGAGCGGTTCGCTGGTGCGCTGCGCGGCGAGTTCGGGCAGCCACTGCATTACCGCAGTGCGGTTCAGTGGATTGCAGAGCTCTCCGGACGCGGTTTTTCCGTCAGCGTGGAGCCGATGAGCGAGGGGACCCCGTTTGCCAACCTCCTGTTCGTGGCCCGGAAGGGGCGTCTCTAGAAGATCATCGCGGTCGGCTATCATTGAGCACGGGCCACGATCATTCACAGCAACTTCGCAAGGAGCATCAGCCGATGAACCTCACCACGTTCTCCATGATTCTCTCGGGTGTCCTGCTCAACGCCGGCGCGCAGTTGCTCCTCAAAGCCGGAACCCGGGTACTCGGGGTGATAGGCTTCTCCGAGGCCGGATTTTTCAGCACGGCCGTCAGCGTGGCACTCCAACCTTACATCGTCGGCGGCCTCGGTTGCTACGTGTTGAGCGTGGCCATATGGATAGTCGCTCTCTCGCGCGTCGATGTGAGCATCGCTTACCCGATGCTCTCCATCGGCTACGTCGTCAACGCCTTTGCCGCGTGGTGGCTGTTCGGCGAAATGCTGACGCCGATGCGCCTGGGCGGCATCGGCTTCATATTGGTGGGGGTGTTTCTCCTCGCGCGGAGCTAGTCACCGCTCGCGCGGTTGCCTTCGACATGATTGAGAATCAGTTCTTCCGTAAACTCAATGGCAGCTCGCACATTTTTCGTATCAAGTTCTGTCCACTGAGCGTGAGTTGCCTTCGTTCGCACTTGC
>DATDGA010000387.1:0-1833 GCA_036522335.1 Burkholderiales bacterium | reverse complement strand
GAAAGTTTTCGGCGCGAGGTCGATCGCCTCGTCACAGCCTTGAAATCCCTGCCCGTCGATCCCGAAGCAGGAGAAATTCTCATGCCCGGCGAGCGCGGCCGCCGCACCTTCGAGCAGCGCAGCCGCGGCGGCATCCCCATTCCCCGCGCCGTTTTCGACGAGCTTCAGGCATTGGCGAACAGGCTCGGCGTACCGATGTTTCCGTCGGAGTCGCGTTGATATACTGCACGCACTGAAAGTACCCGTCCATGGCGAAAAAATCGAAAACCAGTTCGAGCAGCAAACCGGCGCGGGCTGCGGGCGCCGCAACGCGGCGCGGCTATCCCGACCTACACGAACATCTCGAGGCGCTCAAGCGCGCCGGGCTGCTCGTCACCGTCGAACGGCCGATCAACAAGGACACCGAGATGCACCCGCTCGTTCGCTGGCAATTCCGCGGCGGGATCGAGGAGCCGGACAGGAAGGCGTTCTTGTTCACGCGCGTGACCGACAGCAAAGGACGTAAGTACGATATTCCGGTCGTGGTCGGGGCGCTTGCCGCGAGCCGCGAGATCTACCGCATCGGCATGGGCTGTGCCCTGGACGGAATCAACGAGACCTGGAATCGCGCGATGGCAAAACCGATTCCGCCGAATATCGTGGAAAGCGCACCGTGCCACGAGATCGTGATCCAGGGCAAGGACCTCGACAAGCCCGGCAAGGGACTTGACGGACTACCCATCCCCATTTCGACTCCCGGCTGGGACATCGCGCCGTTTACAACGCTCTCACAGTACATCACCAAGGATCCGGACACCGGCGTCCAGAACATGGGCATCTACCGCGGCCAGGTGAAGGCGCCCCGTCGGCTCGGCATGAATCCGTCGCTCGAGCTGCGGCCCGGGATCTATACCCACTGGGAGAAAATGAAGGCGCGCGGCGAGAAATTGCCCGCGGCGGTCATCCTCGGCGCACCGCCGTGCGTGGCGTTTACCTCGGCACAGAAAGTGCCTGAGGCGCTGGACGAGCTGCACGTGGCGGGCGGGCTCGTCGGGGTGCCGATCAACGTGGTGAAAGCAAAGACAGTCGATCTCCTCGTGCCGGCAGAGGCGGAGATCGTGATCGAGGGTTACATCGACACCGAGTATCTCGAGCCCGAAGCGCCGTTCGGAGAATCGCACGGACACGTCAACCTGCAGGAGTACAACGCATTCATGGAGGTAACCTGCATCACCCGCCGCAAGGATGCGATCCTCACCTCCATCATCTCGCAGGTCACGCCGAGTGAATCGAGCCTGATCAAGCGCGTGGCGCTCGAGCCGTTGTTTACCCATCACCTGCGCACTACGCTCGGCATCCACGGAGTGAAGCGCGTCTCGATGCACGAGCCGCTCACCAATCTGCGCAAGCTGGTCGTGCTCATCATGGACCGCAAGGCGCCGACGACCGAGATATGGCGCGCGCTCTACGGCGCGGCCTCGTGGAACCGCGCCGCCGGCAAATACGTCATCGCGGTGAACGAAGACATCGACCCGGATAATGCAGACGCGGTGTTCTGGGCCATGTCCTATCGCGCCAATCCGGCGCTCGACCTTCAGATCCTTCACCACCGCGATCAGGGACACGGTCCGAGGAGCAAACGGAACAACGGCGAAGACGCCTCAGTGCTGATCGACGCGACGATGAAGGAGGATTTCCCGCCGATCTCGCTGCCAAAGCGCGAATACATGGAACACGCGAAGAAAATCTGGGAGGACCTGGGTCTGCCCAAACTCAAGCCCGAGTCGCCGTGGTTCGGCTACTCGCTCGGCGAGTGGCCCGGGGAACTCGAGCGCGCAGCCGAGCTCGCCGTAA
>DATDGA010000386.1:0-1554 GCA_036522335.1 Burkholderiales bacterium | reverse complement strand
CGGGTCGAGGTCGAGTACGAGGCTCTGCCCCACGTGATCGAATCCGAGGAAGCGCTGAAAGCCGGAGCGCCGCTCGTTCATCCGGCGCACGGCTCGAACGTCCTCTACCACCGCAAGTTCGTGTGGGGGCCGGTCGAGGAGGCGTTCGCCAAGGCCGAGCACAAAATTTCCTTCCGCGCGGTCTGGGGCCGCAGCGCCACCGTGCCGATCGAGACTTTCGGCGTCGCGGCGCAATGGAATCCGGGAACCGAAATCCTCGATATCTGGGCATCGATCCAGATGCCGAAGTTTCCGGACCAGGCGGCGCGCGCGCTGCGACTGCCCGGCAACGCGGTGCGCGTGCACTACGACGTCGACGTCGGCGGCAGCTACGGCGTGAAGCGCGGCATCAAGCACACGGTGCTGGTCGGCTATCTCGCGAGGAAGCTCGGCGTGCCGGTGCGCCTGATCGAGGACCGCCTGGAAAACATGCGCGGCGGGGACATGCAGGGGCCCGACCGTTTCTTCGACATGCAGGCCGCGTTCGACCGCGACGGGACGATACGCGCGCTCAAGATCCGCGCGGTGGACGACGTCGGCGCCTACGCGGGCCGCTCGCCTTTCCAGCTCGGCAAGCCGGTCTCGGCGATCTGCGGGCCTTACGCGATTGCCGCGATCGAATACGAGCCGACCTCGGTGATGACGAACAAGACGCCGCAGGAAGCGGTGCGCGGCTTCGGCCAGGCGCCGACCAATTTCGCGATCGAGCGCGCGATCGACCGCGTCGCGCGCCATCTCAGCATGGACAGGATCGAATTGCGGAAGAAGAATCTGATCCGCAAAGACCAGTTCCCCTACACCATCCCCAGCGGCTCGACTTACGACTCGGGCGATTACCACGCGGTGCTCGACAAGGCGCTCGCGGCAATCGACTATGCATCGCTCCTGCGCGCGCGCGACGAAGCGCGGCGCTCGGGACGCCTTGCCGGCATCGGCATTTCGACCTGTCTCGAGCCGAGCGGCGGGAACTCGGCGTTCGAAGTGCTGATGAATCCGAAGAACGAGAACACCACCTGGATGGACTCGTGCCTGGTGCGCGTCGATCTCGCAGGCAGCATCACGGGCGTCATCAACAACTCGAGTTCCGGCCAAGGCCACGAGTCGCTCGTCGCTACGGTGCTCGGGGAAATCCTCGAGCGCGACCCGGAATCGATCCGCGTGGTGCGCGCCGATTCGCTCACCGCGCTCCCCTCCAACAGCCCGGTCGGCAGCCGCATGGCGATCATGCTGGGCGGTGCCGCGGCGGGCGCGGCGAAGAAGATCAAGGAAACGCTCGTCGCCATCGCCGCGCACAATTTCGAATGCTCGCCCGACGATCTCGAATACCGGGACGGCAACGTCAGCCTGAAAGGCGCGCACGAAAAGAAGTTCACCTGGGATCAATTGATCGAGATCGCACACCGCAAATTCCACAGAATGCCGCCCGGCATCGAGCCGGGATTGCAGGCGAAATTCGTGTGGGAAGTGCCGACCGGCGGCGGGCTGCCGACGCCCGAAGGCCGCATCCAGATCTAT